>URNE01000110.1 GCA_900549045.1 uncultured bacterium
GATTTTTTTTGTAAATTCGTATTACTTTAAAGGATAACTGTGCTGGATTAACTGTAGAACCGCAGAGAAATTCTTTGTGGTTGAGCTCATTACAAACCGTTATATTTCAGCAAATATGTCTTAAACCGACCAAGTAAAAGTTTATTTGCTTCTATCTTAGGTGAAATGTATCCGGTAGGATTGTGTCTCCACATCTTGCCGGGCGCTTTCATGTCATGATGCAGCGGGCTCTTGGCGGGGCCTACAACGTAGTGGTTTGAAGGCGTTCGGTCTTTTTATGAACATTTTTAATCCACTGCTGGATTTCGCAACCGGAGGTTGAGAAATCGGCAAACATTCTGCCTCTTTTTTTATTCCTTCCTTTATTTTGCTGTCCGGTTATTTGTGTTTCTGAAGAAAAAATAATTTTTTTGTTTTTGCAATACGGTCAACCATTACAACAGCAATGGCACCTGCCGCGGTTCATCAAATTTCGGTTATTGATGTGATTTGCTGAGTATGCCTTGAATTGAAAACAAGACAATTCAAGGTGCCAAATTTTTCCGCCCGGTCTTCAGACCGGGCGATGTGTTTTAAATTCAGAACGCCTGCGTGAATTCCGCAAGATTCCTGAGGCCGGCGTCGTTCGGATTCTCAAGGAGAATGCGGACGATCGCACTGCCGATGATGAAGCCGTCGGCGACTTTGTCGATCATTGCAGCCTGTTCGGGCTTGCTCACGCCGAATCCGGCGAGAACGGGCATTCCGGAAACGGACTTGATGTCGTTCAGACGCTGCTCCAGTCCGGCGGGCAGCTCGGCGCGGGCGCCGGTGATGCCTTTCACCGTAATGACATAGAGGAAGCTGTCCTCAACTCCCTTCGCGATTTCGGCGACACGGTCGAGATGCGTGGTCGGGGCAATCAGCGGAACCAGCGTCATATTGTGTTTGCGGAGAACGTCGAGGAGCTCCTGGCGGTCTTCCAGAACCACGTCGACCGCGAGAACGGCGTCCACGCCGGCGGCTTCCGCGGCCGCGGCGAATTTCTCAAGTCCGCGGCTGAAGAGAACGTTGTAGTAGGAGAAAAGAACGAACGGCGCATCCGGATATTTCCTGCGGAGACGGGCGATGCAGTCCAGGATGTCCTGGAGTTTCGTGCCGTGCGCAAGCGCTTTCTGTCCGGCTTCACGGATGACGGGTCCGTCCGCCATCGGGTCGGAGAACGGGACGCCGAATTCGATGATGTCGGCTCCGTTGTCGAGCAGGGTTTCGACGGCGCGTTCGCTGTACTCCATGTCGGGGAAGCCCATGGTGAGATAGGCGGTAAAGACTTTTTTGCCGTTCGCTTTCGCGGAGGCGAAGAGTTTCTGTATGCGGTTCATGATCAGGCTCCTTTTTTCGAGGCTTTGTAGTTGCGGACGCTCTGCATATCCTTGTCGCCGCGTCCGGAGAGGCAGACGATGATAAGGTCGTCCTTGCTCATCTGCGGTGCGCGTTTGAGGGCTTCGGCGACGGCGTGGCTGGATTCGAGCGCGGGGATGATGCCTTCGCAGCGGGAGAGCGTATCGAAGGCGTGGATGGCTTCGTCGTCGTTGATCGCCGTGTAGGTTGCGCGGCCGATGTCGTGCAGATGACAGTGCTCGGGACCGACGCCGGGGTAATCGAGTCCGGCGGAAACGCTGTATGTGTCGATGATCTGACCTTCATCGGTCTGGAGCAGGTAGGTTTTGCTGCCGTGGAGCACGCCTAGGCGTCCGCCGTTGATGCTGGCGGCATGCTCGCCCGTCTCAACGCCTTTGCCGCCGGCTTCCGCGCCGATGAGCTGGACTTCGGGATCGTCGATGAATCCTGCGAAGAGCCCCATGGCATTGGAACCGCCGCCGACGCAGGCGATGGCGGCGGCCGGGAGTTTGCCGAACTGTTCGAGGCACTGTCTGCGCGCCTCTTTTCCGATGACGGACTGGAAGTCGCGGACGATCAGCGGGTAGGGGTGGGGGCCGGCGACCGTGCCGATGACGTAGAACGCCTCGTCGACTTCGGTGATCCAGCGGCGGATCGCTTCGTTCATGGCGTCTTTGAGCGTGGCGCTGCCCTCAGTGACGGCGGTCACTTTGGCGCCGAGGGTTTCCATGCGTTCAACGTTCGGCGCCTGGCGTTCGACGTCGATTGCGCCCATGAAGACTTCGCATTCCATGCCGAAGAGGGCTGCGACGGTTGCTGTTGCGACGCCATGCATTCCGGCTCCGGTTTCCGCGAAGAGTTTTTTCTTGCCCATGCGTTTGGCAAGCAGGGCCTGACCGATGGTGTTGTTGATCTTGTGGGCTCCGGTGTGGTTGAGATCTTCGCGCTTGAGCAGGATTTTGGCTCCGCCGCAAAGTTTTGTGAGGCGTTCCGCATAGTAGAGCGGGCTTTCGCGTCCGACGTAATACTTCATCAGACGGTCGAATTCCGCCTGGAAAGCGGGATCGTTTTTGGCGTCGATATATGCCTGTTCCAGCTCCGCGAGCGGAGTCATGAGGGTTTCGGCGACGTAGTCGCCGCCGAAGATTCCGTAATGGGAACTCAGTTTCATTTCGGTACTCCTTGATATGTTGTGATCAGTTCTTTCAGTTTTTCCATGCTTTTGTGTCCGGGAGCGTCTTCCAGAGAGCTGTTGACGTCCAGAACATCCGCTCCGGCTTCTGCGGCTTCGGCGAGGTTCGCGGCGGAGAGCCCGCCGGCGAGAACCAGTTTCTTTCCCGCATCGAGAACCTGCCGCGCAAGCGTGTTGTCCGAGCGTTTCCCGCTGCCCGGCGTCTGCGAATCGACGAGAAACGCATCCGCCGGATATGCCGGGTCGAACGAAACGGAGATCGCTTTCCAGACTTCATAATCATTCCGGAGCGAGGCGGTGAGCTCTGCGCTTTCCGAGCCGTGAAGCTGGATGACGTCAAGTTTCATCCGCTCCGCGACTGAGCGGATTTCCGTTTCGGTTGCGTTGACGAATACGCCGACCGCTTTCGTGCGGGTGCGGTTGATATGCGGAAGGATGCGTTCCGCCTCTTCCGGCGTGACGCGGCGCGGGCTCTTCGCGGCGAAAATGAAGCCGAGATAATCCGCTCCTGCTGCGGAGGCCGCGTGTGCGAATTCCGCCGAATTTATTCCGCATATCTTGAGCGCGTTCATGCGAGGAGCTCCTTGAGTTTTTCTCCGGGGAACTCCGCACGCATGAGCGTTTCACCGATGAGGAATCCGTCGGCTCCTTCTTCGCGGAAACGGCGGATATCCTCTTTGGATTTGATTCCGCTTTCCGCAATCCGGACCGTTCCGGCCGGGATTTCGCCGAGGAGGTTCAGTGAGGTGTCGAGCGAAACATCGAAGCTCGAAAGGTCGCGGGCGTTGACTCCGATGATCTTCGCGCCGCCGCGGACGAGCATTTCAATCTCTTTTGCGCAGTGGGCTTCGCAGAGCGCGGTGAGTCCGAGCGATTCCGCGTATTCGCGCAGTTCGACAAAGCGTTTTTCTTCGAGCGCCGCCGCAATGAGCAGAACGGCATCCGCGCCCGCCGCGCGCGCTTCCAGAATCTGATATTCTTTGGTTATGAAGTCCTTGCGGAGGAGCGGGATGGATACATGCTTGCGTACCTCTTCGAGATACCGGAGAGAGCCGAGGAAGCAATCCGGTTCGGTGAGGACCGAGAGTGCGGCGGCTCCGGCAAGTTCCAGCGCCTTCGCCAGCTCCACGGGCTGGAAGTCCGGGCGGATCAGCCCTTTGGAGGGTGACGCTTTTTTGAGTTCGGCGATCACATGAATGCCGTCGCCCTTGAACGCCGCCGCGAAGTCGCGGCAGGGAGGCAGCCCGGCGATTTTCGCCTTGAGCTCTTCATCTGTCGTTTTGCGCGGAGCGTTTTCACGCGCCTTGACGATTTTTTCAAGAATGGATTCTCTCATTTTCCGGCCTCCACGAGGAGTTCGAGTTTTTTAAGCGCTGCGCCCGAGTCGATGGATTCCGCGGCTTTGCGGACGCCCTCTTTGATGTCTTTCGCCGCATTCGCCGCATAGATGGCCGCGCCGGCGTTGAGAAGAACGACCGCGCGTTTGCCGCCGCGTTCCTCTCCGCGCAGAATGTCGAGCGTGATTTTCGCGTTTTCCTTTGGGGTTCCGCCGATGACGTCGCTGAGAGGATAAACCTCGTCCATGATCATTTCGGGGAAGAGCTCGAAGGTTTTGATTTTGCCGTCTTTGAGTTCGCAGACGCGGGTCGGGGATTCGGGGCTGATTTCATCGAGCCCGTCGGCGCCGTGAACGATGAGCGCGTGGTTGCTGCCGAGCGATTTGAGCACGGCGGCGAAAACCTCGGTGTATTCCGGTGCGAACACGCCGATGAGATGATTGCGGGCTCCGGCGGGGTTGGTCAGCGGCCCGAGCAGGTTGAAGACGGTTCGCATTTTGAGCGCGCGGCGGACGGGGCCGGCGAAGCGCATGGCGGGGTGCATCTTCTGCGCGAAGAGGAAACCGATCCCGTTTTCCTGTATGCAGCATTCCATGACGGATGGTTCAACGTCGAGATTGAATCCGAGTTCGGCGAGCACATCCGCGGCTCCGGATTTGCTGGAGATCGCGCGGTTGCCGTGTTTGGCGATCGTGACTCCGGCGCCCGATGCAACGAAGCAGGCGGTCGTGGAAATGTTGAAGGTCCCGAGCGAGTCGCCTCCGGTTCCGACGATATCCAGAACGTTGGACATTCCGGTGTCGATGAAGGCGGCTTTCTGGCGCATGGCACGCGCGGCTCCGGTGATTTCCGGAATCGTTTCGCCTTTCAGGCGCAACGCGGAGAGGAGGGCTGCAATCTGGATGTCGGAGCAGTCGCCCTGCATGATGCGGGTGAAGCATTCGTATGCTTCCTGTTCCTCCAGGTCGCGGTGCGCCATGAGTTTATTGATATAGGAACTGAGCATTTCAGCGTTTCCCTTCATTGAATTCTTTTGCGAGTTTGAGGAAGTTTCCGAGCTGGCGTTTTCCGGTGACCGTCACAATGGATTCGGGGTGATACTGGATGGACTCGATCGGGAACTCGCGGTGACGCATTCCCATGATTTCGCCGTCGTCGCTGCGGGCGGAAATCTGGAGACAGTCGGGCAGGGTGGCGGCGTCGACTGCGAGGGAGTGGTAGCGCATCGCCTTGAAGTTCTGCGGAATGCCTTCGAAGATTCCTTTGCCGTCGTGGGAGACCGGGCTGGTTTTGCCGTGCATGAGGCGTTTCGCGTGAATAACCTTTCCCCCGAACGCCTGACCGATCGCCTGATGACCGAGGCAGACTCCGAGCATCGGAATCTTGCCGGCGAAGCGGGTGATGGCTTCGAGGGAGATTCCTGCGGAATCTGGGTTTCCGGGACCCGGGGAGATCACAAGCGCTTCCGGATGAAGGGCTTCGATTTCCGCAATCGTGGTCTTGTCGTTGCGTTTCACCATGACGTCCGCGCCGAGCATGTAGAGGTACTGGACGATGTTGTAGGTGAAGGAGTCGTAATTGTCAATCATGAAAATCATGGTATTGTTCCTTTCAGTTGAGCTTTGCGGCGAGTTCCGCGGCCTTGAAGACGGCGCGGGATTTGTTGAGGGTTTCCTGATACTCGTCTTCGGGGACGGAGTCGGCGACGATGCCGGCGCCGGCCCGCATGGTGAGCGTGTCGCCTTCAAGAATCATCGTGCGGATGACGATTGCGAAATCCATGTTTCCGGAGTAGCTGAAGTACCCGGCCGCGCCGCCGTAGATGCCGCGCGGGGAGTGTTCGTGTTTCGCGATGAGCTGCATTGCGCGGATTTTCGGTGCGCCCGAAAGAGTGCCCGCGGGGAATGCCGCGCGGAAGAGGTCGAAGCAGTCGTACTTCTCGTCAATCTCCGCTTCCACATGCGAAACCAGGTGCATGACGTGCGAGTAGCGTTCCACGATCATGAACTCCTTGACCTGTACCGCGCCCTTCGCGGCGACGCGTCCGATGTCGTTGCGTCCGAGGTCGACGAGCATGACATGTTCGGCGCGTTCCTTCTCGCTGTTGAGCATGTCGGCGGCGAGCCGGATGTCCTCCTGTTCCGTTTTGCCGCGCGGACGGGTTCCCGCGATCGGGCGGACCGATCCGGTGCGTCCGGTGAGCTTGACGAGCTCTTCCGGGGAGGCGCCGATGAGGGTGCGTCCGCCGAATTTTGTGAAGAAGGTGTAGGGCGAGGGGTTGATCAGACGCAGTGCGCGGTAGAGCTGGAGCGCGCTTGCGGGCGCTTTGGCGGTGAACTTCTGCGACATGACAATCTGAATGCATTCGCCTTCATAGATCGCCTTTTTTGCCGCTTCGACTTCCTCTTTGAATTCCTCGCAGGTCATTTCTGGCTTGAAGGGTTTCATCGGACGCGCCTGTTCTTCCCCGATATCGGGTTGCGGAACATGGGTGTTCAGGCGCTTGTGAAGCTCTTCGATTTTCTGAATCGCGCTGTCGTAAGCTTCGCGGAGCGACATGAATTCACAGGGTTTTGTGCAGACCGAGATGATGATGGTGTGGCGGACGTTGTCGAAGATGATCATTTCATCGGTGAGCATGAAGCAGAGAAGCGGCGTATTCTTTTCAAATTCGAGTTCCACGGACGGTTCGAATTTGCGGACCGCATCGTATGCGACATATCCGATTGCTCCGCCGGTCAGCGGGGGAAGGTCGGGCGTCTCAACGAGCTTGTGCGTATTGAGAATCTTCTTGAGTTCTGTGAGCCCGTCCGCTCCGGGAAGCTCGGTGCGTCCCTTTTTCTTGTCCTCGATGACCACTCTGTCGGGCAGTTCCATGAGGACCGCGTAGGGGTTGACTCCGATGAAGGAGTAGCGCGCCCAGCGTTCGGAACCTTCGACGGATTCGAGGAGGAAGACCTCTTCATCGTCTTTGAACTTGTTGAGGACCGAGACGGGGGTTTCCATGTCCGCGAGGAATTCGCGGTAGACCGGTACGACGGCACCGGCTTCACTGCGTTCCGAGAACGTTTTGAAATCAAGTTCTTTCAGCATTTTTGCACTCCTTCAAGAGTTTGTTGTTATGTTCAGGTTTGTTTTTCGCCACAAAAAAAAACGGCGGATTGATAAACTTTATTCAAGTTTGCCAATCCGCCGTTTAAGAGAACGACTGAATTTACTTACAATTAATACGCATCAGCCGTCGTGGATTGACATCCGCGACGCCACCAACCCGTGTAGAGCATGTTGCAAGTGATACGTTTCATTGTGTTAAAATCCTTT
>URNE01000111.1 GCA_900549045.1 uncultured bacterium
CATCGCCGGAATCGCATCGATGCTGACCAAATCAACCTTTGAAAAATACTCCCATGTCCAGGCGCAATCCGGAATGACCGGCGCGCAGGCGGCGGCGAAAATGCTCGCCTCGGCGGGAATCCGCGACGTCCGCATTGAGGCCGTGAACGGTTTCCTCACCGACCATTACGACCCCTCCTGCCGCACGCTCCGCCTCTCCGAAAGCGTCTACGCAAGCTCAAGCCTCTCCGCGATCGGCGTCGCATGTCATGAGGCCGGACACGCCATTCAGGACGCCGCGGAGTACAAGCCCATGTATCTGCGCAGCGCGCTCGTGCCCGTCACGAACTTCGCTTCAACATTCTCCTATTTCATTCTGATCGCCGGATTCATCTTCCAGTCTTCCGGACTCGTCCTCTTCGGCGCAATTCTGTTCAGCGCGGCGGTGCTCTTCGCCATCGTCACCCTTCCCGTCGAATGGGACGCCTCCTCGCGGGCGAAAAAACTCATGGTCCGCTGCGGAATCGTCTCCGCCGGCGAGCAGGAACAGGCGGGACAGGTTCTCAATGCGGCGTTCATGACCTACCTTGCCGCCGCAATCAGTTCTCTGCTCACGCTCATCTACTACCTCTTCCGCGCCGGAGTCTTCGGCGGAAGATCCGATGACTGACGCCTTTTTCCGGATTTATTCCAATTTGTATTTGAATTCATGCCGTTCGCGTGATATTCTATAAAGATTGGTGATTTCAATCGCCCGGACTGTTGAAATCACACCAGAGACTGGAGAAAAATAAATGGAAATGTTATACGAAGTACAAGTCGACAGCGGCGTCCGCTACCGTGCGATCGGCGACGATTCTCTCATGCTCAGGCAGGAGGATTTCTGCGTCGTCCGCAAAGATTTCTATCTGGACATCGCGAAAGTCGTCCGCATCTGCCGCGAGGCAACCCCCGAGGATCATCATCAGGAACCCCAGGGACCCGACAAGAAGACCGAAACGCCCGTCATCCAGCGCAAAGCCACCGTCATGGACCAGAGCAAGGCCACCGAAAACGCGGTCCGGGCAAAGTCCGCCATGCGCGTCGCAGCCCAGCACGTCGAACTCCTCCAGCTTCCCATGAAGCTCATCAATGCACATTATTCTTTCGACGGAAAGCTCGTCACCGTGCAGTTCAGCGCAGACGGACGCGTCGACTTCCGTGAACTCGTCAAACAGCTCTCCAACGCGCTCAACACCCGTATCGAGCTCCGTCAGATCGGCGTGCGCGACGAAACTGCCGCAATCGGCGGAATCGCCCCCTGCGGACGCGTTCTCTGCTGCCGATCCTTCCTGCGCGACTTCGCCTCCATCAACGTGAAAATGGCGAAAGAACAGGATCTCTCCCTCACGCCCTCCACGATTTCCGGCGTCTGCGGACGTCTCAAATGCTGTCTCAAATACGAACACGAGGGCTATCTGGAAATGGAAAAAACCATGCCCCGCCGCGGCGACTGTTGCGAATGTCCGGAAGGACGCGGGCGCATTGTCGACCGCAACCTGCTCACCCAGACCGTCGTCGTCGCTCTGGAGGACTCCGGCCGCAACGTCTCCTTCTCTAAAGACGATGTCCGCGTCGTCTATCCGGAAAAGCACAAAATGCCGAAAAAAGACGGCAAGTGCTGCGGCGGCTGTAAAAACGACGGCGGCAGAAAACAATGAAACCGGGCGATCCAATCAAGTGTCCCCATTGCGGAGCGGATTCTTTTCTGAAGAAGGAATCCGTCATGGACGGCTGGACGAAAGTCGGGGAAGTGCTGAAATGCGTCTCCTGCTCCGCCGTCATCAAGGACTGTTCGAAACAGGAAACAGAATCAAAAAAACCGGATTTGACGGATCGGTTCCGTCAATTTCTCGGTTCTGACGGAGAAGAATCCGTCAAAGTTGATTTGTCCGAAAAGGACTGCCGTTTCTGCAAGGACTGCGCGAACATGGTTCCGCACCCATTCCAGCTCCGCTGCGCGCTGACGGGCCGATCCGTCAATCCGATGGACGACTGCGCTCATTTCAAAAAGAAATGACGGATTGACGGATACGCAAAACGACGAAAAAAACGGAAGCATCCGGAGACGCTTCCGTTTGCACCGGCGGTTAATCCGCGTAAACGATGCGGACGTTGCGGATCCAGTAGGTGATATTCCGGTCCTTCGCATTCAGGCCGATGCGGAGAGTCCGGATCTGCTCCGGATTCAGGTCGCCGCGGAGCAGGGAAACCGAACGTTCCTCCCATTGTTCCGTCGGAGCGTCGACGTTCAGGTGAACCGACTTGCGCTTGCCTTCCGCATTCACAAACACGGGGATGACAAGCATGAACTTCACGTTCTCCGCCGGCACGGCCTTTACTTCGAATCTCAGCTCCACCGCGTTTTTCATCGACTCTGCAGGAAGATTCAGCGGAATCCCCGGATAAACCCAGAAATCTTTGACCTCGTCGCGGAAAACGGGCGCAAATTTCATTCCGCGGGCTTCGCTGTCATAGGCGATGTTGAGTTTTCCCGGCACATTCCGATCCCACGCGGAAGGGTCGTTCACCCGTGCGAAGTCCACTGTTTTTTCCCCCGCGAACAGCGCCGCCCCGATGGACAGAGCGGCCATTGCTCCGATAATCTTTCTCTTCATTTTCACTCTCCTTATTTGTTGTAAAGGATGCGGACATTCCGGATCCAGTAGGTGATCGAATCGGTGTTCGGATTCAGTCCGATGCGGATTTTCACGATCCGCTCCGGATTCGTTTTGTTCAGGGAAACCTGACAGGTCTTCCAGTCGCCCGACGGCTTCGGCATCCGGAGATGGTCCGTGCGGAACTTCCCCTGTTCATCCTGTGACACAGTCATGGTGAGCATGAACAGCACCTTGTCCGACGGTTCCGCCTTCACATCGAAGACAATGCTGTTCGCGTTCTTCAGAGATTCCTGCGGAAGCTGGAGCTCGTAGGTCGGATAAATCCAGCGGTCGCCGCGAGCGGAAAATTTCGTTTCAAACCGGATCGCCTGCTCCGCAGGGTCGTTTGTGATGGTCATGCGGCCGGAACTGTTACGCTTCCAGTTTCCGGCGTCCTGCATTTCCGGATAGATCACCACGCGCGATTCCGCCTGACGCTTTGCGCTGTTGAACATATCCACCACCAGCGGACTGACCGCTTTGCCGTTGAAAGTTCCCGCAACCGTCATGGTCGCGGTGAAGTCTTTCCGGAAAACGGGCGCGACTTCAAGGGGGAAAACCGCTTTGCCGAACGGCTTCAGCGTCACGGTCTGCGGAAGACCGGAGACTTCAACGCCCTCCGGATGAACGGTTCCCGTTTTCGGTTCCGCCGAGAGGTTCCAGACTTCCAGAGTCAGTTTCGCTTTTTCTTTCGTCACGTCAACCGCGTCTTTTTCCGAACTCAACCGGAAATCTTCCGAAAGCGCGACGCGGTAGACGATTGTGCGGTCGTACGGAGTTTCCGCCGGGGCGAAATTTCTTTTGCCGCGCACAAACGGAACGGAAGGTTTCAGCCCCGCGAGTCCGCTGATGTAAGCGGGCATACGCGTGGAATTCAGTACCAGTTTCCCGTTCTTCGCCTCCGCACGGAACGGCGTGCCGAAAATATCCGTTCCGCTGTAAATCCCGTCTTTGGCGGCAAGAGTGAGCGTACGGCTGAAGGGGTCAGCCGTAATCTCCGGACGCTCGCCGCCCTCATCGACTTCCGAAACGCTCCAGAACGCAACCGTCTGCGATCCGTCCGGCTGACGGAACAGGAAGGCTCTGATCTCTTTCCCAGCCTCCATCTTCCCCTCAAGGACAGCGGAGCCGAGCATATCGGCAAGGTTTGAAAACGCCGTGTATCCGGGCTTGACGGTGTAGTCGCGCCGCATCAGCCCCCAGTCTTTGGCTCCTCCGTTTTCATTGTATGCAGGAAGAACAAAGAAAAAATCGCGATCCGCACCGAGGTTCTGCATTCCGATCATCATTTTCGGAAGATATTCGGCTACAACGAGTTCCTGACGCGGAGAATGGCGCTTGACACCGCGGATCCCGCTCTCCTCCTGCGCGGAGCCCTCCGCGCGGCACCCGCTTTCCGTAAACCAGAGCGGACGCTCCGAAACGCCGTACTGTTTCCGGAAAGCTTCTATCTTCGCAAAGATTTCCGGATAACGGTTAAGCGGCGCGTAGGTGTGAACATTGAAAATGTCAAAATAATCCCGGAGTCCGTTCTTCAGCATGGAGTGCGCATAAGGCGACACGGTCCGCGCAAGCCCGCCGAATGCAACCGGAAGCGACGGGTCGCCGGCTTTGAATCCAAGATACGCGGCCTTCATCGCGGCGGCATAATCCCAGGCACCTTCCGGAGCGAAACCGATGTCCTGTTCGTTCCAGAACTCCCAGTCCGTCATTTTACCTTTGAAAGCGACTGCGAGCGTTTTGCAGAATTCATAGACGGCGCCGAGATCGGCGGGAAGTTTTTCATTGGCGCCGCGGTTCCAGACCGGCGTATCGTGAAACATGCCCGAAATCCCGATTCCGCGGGCGGAAAGCAGTTCGGCATTCTGCATGTAGCGTCCCCAGGAGAATTCTCCCCGCTTGCGCTCGCAATCCGTCCAGCGCAGACGGTCACGGATAACCGTCATGCCGCCGCGCCTTGCAGCTTCCGAAACAATCCCGTATGCAGCTTCGGGATGGATTACGTTGCGGCGGTTCGGTTCCGCAAGCCAGCTCTGGGCGCTGTCCACCGCATAGAACATCTCCGGATTGTGCGTGCGTTTCGCCGGATCGGGAACGACAGTGAAGGTGCGGACGCCGGAGAACACCGCATCGGACGACGACAGTTTCAGTTTGTAATATCCGTTCGGCAACGCCTCCAGGGCAAGAGTTCCGTCCGGAGCGAACATTCCGCTGCGCAGTTCGATGTCCTTCCAGTCGAGCAGACTCCATTTCACTTCACCGGGATTCCGTAATTTCAGCGTGAACTTCAGCGGTTCCCCCTGAATGAAAACCGTTGCGGGGGCATGAACCGTCACCGCACGCGCAGCATCCTCGGCCTCCGCATGAAACGGAGCGAACAGACAGCCTGCGGCAAGCGCGGCGAAAAAAAATATTTTTTTATGCTTCATCATTGTCTCCTTTATTTTACTGCAGTTGAGAATCATCCGGACTGGCGCCCCAGAACCAGGAAACCCAGCGCGCTCCCGCGTTTGCCCAGACGCGCGCCCGCTGATTCGCGACATGACCGTCACCGAACGTGTGATTCGCCGTCAGCCCGAGATGCCGAAACGCGATTACCCCCGTATTCTTCCAGCCCGAAGGAGCCCATTCACCGCTCTCCTCATAAGAAATCATATGCGCATAGCCGCGCTCCGACTTCATATCCGCATAGAGCAGACGCTCCGTCGGACGCTTCAGCGCGGTGAGGCGCCAGCGGTGCGCATAGGATGCGCTGTCCGCTGAAAACATGAAGCGGTTGGGTCCGATATGCTGATTCCCGACCGTCG
This sequence comes from uncultured bacterium, assembly GCA_900549045.1. GTDB lineage: Bacteria > Verrucomicrobiota > Lentisphaeria > Victivallales > UBA1829 > UBA1829. The sequence continues at coordinate 5,486 of URNE01000111.1, forward strand.
CATAATCAATCCATTCGGTAACAGCGGGGCATCTCATGCTTGCAAGTTTCGGACGGTGCAGTCCGTCATTGTTCCGCTCAATGAAGTCTGCATTTCCGTTGATCGCTTTCTTCGCAACATAACTCCAGAGCAAAGTCATGCAGACCGGTTTGTACATTCCGACCTGGTGTTCAATCGGCAGGAATCCGGCATTATCGTCCGCATACATGAAAGTATAGGTTCCGAGCTGTTTCTGATTCGACGCGCAGCTGATCGCTCTCGCCTTGTCACGCGCCTTTCCGAGCGCAGGCAGAAGCATCCCGGCAAGGATGGCGATGATGGCAATTACCACAAGGAGCTCTATAAGGGTGAATTCGTTGAAATTTCCCTTGAAATATGAAATCTTTCTTCTGGCTGAATAAAGTTTCATTGTGTCACCTGCCTTTCGTTTTCTGGTTCCGGTTAAGTTCGGGAGAATCTCTGAAATAGAAATTTGTCATTTCGTGTTTCCTCTGTTTTTGCGCGTTTTCCGCAATGTGTTCCATACGGAACGGTGATTTCCGTTTCATTCTGCCGCCTGCCTTTCATTTTGTCTTTTGTTATTTTGCGAAAAATATACACTCTGTTCATTGCTCAGCGCCGGAGCTTTCGGGTTGTCGCCCGTTCGATGATGCGTTCACTGAGTTCCGCACGCGTAACTGTGGCGCGGGGAACGACGCCGCGCATCAGACGGTGCAGTTTGCCCGCGGCGGCATTTCCAAGCAGCTTCAGCGGAACCGCGACCGTGCTCAGGGCGGGCGACATGTACGCCATGACCGGGAAGTCGTCGCAGCTCAGCACGGAAATATCCTCCGGGACACGGACGGAACGGCGTTTCAGCGCGTCGATCACGCCGAGCGCAGGCTCCAGCCCGGTCGCAAAAACCGCGGTCAGACCGGGAGCGCGCTCCAGCAGCTTTTCAACGCCGAGCACACCCGCAAGAAAACCGTCCGGCTTTGCAAGCACCAACTCTTCCTCACGGACGACCGCCGCATCGGGATACGCCTCAAGGAAACCGGAAAGACGTTCCTTTCCGCCGCGCGCATCCGAGGGAGAAACCAGTATTCCCGTTTTCGTGTGACCGAGTCCGCGCAAATATTCCCCCGCCGTTCTGCCGATTCCGGAAAAATCAACCGAAACGCTCTTCTTCCTGTCCGGCGCCGTTCCGTTGATGACGCAGTAGGGAAAACGGTTCTTCTCCAGCGTCTCCAGATATCCGCTCTCCACGTTGGTGCGAATGGCGAGAACGCCGTCGATCCCGCGACGCCCGAGCTCCTTGACAAGGTCGTAGCGGGTCCACTCCTCCGCCGATCCGGAAATCAGAGTCATGGTCAGCTTTTCCGCATGGCAGTACTCCGCGACGCCCTCCAGGACGCTGCTGAGATAATAGTTGAAATCCAGCGGAATGTTCTCATACTGCTGGACAAGCACGCCGATGCACGGAATTTTGCTGCGGACCGCGCGCGGACGGAAATTCATCTCCGCCGCGATCTTCTGAATCTCCCGCCGCATCTCCTCGCTCAGCTCCGGCGAATTCTTCAGCGCCTTGCTGACAGTGGAAGGCGAAACATTCGCAATCCGGCTGAGTGTGTATATTGTCGTTTTCATGCTCGTCTTTTCCGAAAAAATAAAATTGTTTCGATTTGTTTCTGCTTTAATTATAGCATAAAACGCTAAAAATGTCAAGAGGGGAAAATGAAAAAA
>URNE01000112.1 GCA_900549045.1 uncultured bacterium
TCTGCTGACCATGCTGATCTGGGCGTCAGTCGGCGTAATCTTCGGAACAGCTCCGGGGGACCGCAAAAAACTGATCTCGTTTTTCGCGGTCTACTCTGTCATCTACTGCGTTTCCTCTCTTCTCCTCATCCCGGCACAAAAAACCGACTGGGGAGAAATGCTGAAGCTCGCCGCCGTCATGATTCCCGCATCTGCCGCGGACCTTACCGGATTCTGGCTTCTCAAAAAAGTCATGGATTCCGGACCGCAAAGCATCGCATGGGCGGGAATTCAAAGCGCCATGATTCTCCCCTTTCTCGGAGGAATGTTTCTGCCCGGCGTGCATACGACATGCTTCGGATGGACCGGGGTTCTCTTCATGCTGACCGGACTTGCTTTGCTGGCAAAAGGGAAAAAAAGCACGGCGAAGGAGAATGCCGCAGGAGAAAAACGTTTCTGGATCATTCTCGGATGCGCATTCCTGATGACCGGAACAGCGCAATTCCTGCGGCTGCTGCCCAACTACATGTCCTTGAGTCCGACAGCGCTGGCCTGGAGAATCTCTCTCGGCGCATTCGTCGCCCTGATCACCTGGAACGGAATCGCCGCGACTGCCGGCTACGATCTCAAAGAAATCTGGAAAACGGCTCTGCTTTACGGTGTTGTTGTACTCTGCGGACAGTACACCTTCTATCAGGCGGCCGATGCTGCGGCTGAATGCGGCCGGAGTTCCGCGGTCTATCCTGTCGCGGTCGGAACCTGCATTCTGCTGTTCAGCGTTTACAGAGTTTTCTTCAAAAAAGAAAAACTTTCGCTCTACGGCTGGCTTGGAATCCTGTTCATCATCTCCGGCATTGCCGGACTTTCCGCAAAAAAGTAGAACAATGGCGTCATTCTTTCCTCCTCAGCTCCGCAGGGAGGAGGAAGGCGATGCCGCCGAGAAGATTCGTCAGGAGAAGAAGCGCGGTGTAAATCATCATCGCCGTCACGGCGGAATTTTCGGGGATGCGCCAGGCACTCAGGAGAGTCTTGACAACCGCATCCCGCGTGCCGAGCCCGCCGGGAGTCACGGGGATCGCCGAAGCCAGACTGCCGTATGCCGAGGCAGCCAGCGTCACATCCGCAGGCGGCGGCTCGCGCATCGCGCCGTAAAGCGGGAAATACAATGCCCCGAACAGAAGCGGATGAAGGATCAGAGCGGAAAAAAGCGTGGTCAGGACCAGCGTTTTCCAGCGCGTCCGGTAAGCGGAAACCGAACGGACGACTCCGCCCGGAATCCCCTTCAGCCAGCGGTCCGCAAGTTCAAGAAGTTTCGCGGCGAACTTCCAGCGGAAAATATAATCCTGAAAAAACAGAACCGCGATAACTCCGGTTCCGCCCGCGCAGAGCAGAGTGAAAAGATACACGATCGATTTCGCAGCAACGGGGAGCTCCCCGATTCGGCGGAACATCAGGCAGAACGAAAACAGCACCAGCAGGAACAACCCGCCGATGCCGACAATGCGGTCGACCAGAATCGAAACCGTCGCTTCGATACGCCGCCCTTTTTCCACTTTGGAAGCCAGCATCGCGGCTTTCAGAACGTCGCCGCCGACCGCGCCGGCGGGAATGAAGATATTCGCGAAAAGTCCGATGAACGCCAGCCGCATCGCCTCGTACCACGAGACGTTCAGTTCTTTGGCGATCAGGAATTTCCAGCGCACTCCGGTGAGCGTCACCTGCAAAAACAGCGCACAAAAGCAGAGCACAGCCCAGACGGGATTCATCCGCCGGACCGATTCAAGCATGGAACGGGCGTCGCCGCCGATCACCCAGGCGATGAGCAGCGCGGCGACGCCGAGCTTCAGAAACAATTTAAGCAGCTGCTTCCACAGCGGAGATCTTGCGCCGTTCATTCCTTTTTTCCGTAAAAACGAGTCAGAACGGGCGTCATGGTCATGAGACCGCGCGGAATCAGGCTGTCGATTTTCTGCACAAACATCTCCAGATTCTCCCGCGTATCCACAATTTCCACAAGAACCGGCTGGTTGATCTGGAACGCGCGGAACTCCGGCGCAAGCACCGGATTGCTGGAACAGAAACCGCCGATTCCGCGGAGCACCGTCGCTCCGGAAATGCCGGAGGCGACCGCACGCTGGACGATCCATTCGTAGAACGGAAGCCCTTCCACATGATCTTTTTCCGCAGTGTAGATCCGGAGCAGATACGCTCCGTCAGTAAAAAGTTCCGGCATGACGCACCTCCTTTTGTTCTGTTATGTCATCAGAAGGACTCGCGGTCCTCCGCCCATTTCCTGATGTCTTCCTGAACCGCCGCGCGGGTATCGCCGGTAATGTCTTCCACAAATTTTCTGAAATACGCCTCTACCGCCTTGTGGAAGATGTGCAGATACTCCACGCGTTCGGCAAAATAACTTTCGCGGTCCATCTCCTCCCCCTCGGGAAGGTTCAGTCCGGTGAAATTGAACTTGTCCGCATCGAAAGTGAAAGTCCAGACGTCCTGGTCGCGCGCCATCATGATTTTCGCCTTCTTGAGTTTCTTGCCGACCGCGAGCGCGGCTTTCGCTTCGGCGGAAAGCTGGGGACAGCCCTTCTTGACCACGCTCTCCTCCGCGCCTTTCGCCTCGGCGGAGTAACCGAACGTCAGCGGACCTTCGATTCCGAGCTGGAATCTGCCGCAGTTCTCCACGTCCAGCTCTCCTCCGTTGAGTTCGGAGAAATACCAGAGCCAGGTGAGAAAATCGCGTCCGGGCGTGGAATCCGTCGCCCCGGTGACATTGTTCGTGAACGAAATATCCGGCAGCGCGCTCGATTCCTCTTTGAACAGCTTGATCATCAGCTCGTTGATCGTGACCGGAACCGGTTCCACACCAAGCAGGCTGACGAATGCGCTCACAATCAGGTCGACCTGCGCGAACGAGGCCGTTCCGATGTACATCACATTCAGCGCGCGGTCCACGACGACCGGAGTTCCGGAGATCACCGGCGGCATCTTCATGAGATTGCGCTTGACGGCGTCCTCCTTGATGCGCTTCTTTTCCAGACGCGGCACGGAGAAGGTCTGATTCGCATGCATGTATGCGAGTTCATCGCGGCGGCAGATCGCGTTCAGCAGCGAAGCGGGGATTTTGCGTTCCGCTTTGCGCAGGTTAAGATAGAGGTGGCCTCCGCAGATGGAAGTAGTCTCGCTGATCTCGGTCTCAAGCAGAAAGCGTCCGCTGACCCAGCCGATTTCGGGTTCCTCGGCGACGTCTTCCAGGCGGCCGGCGGATGCCCCGGCAAGCTTTTTCAGATAATCCTCCGGCAGCGGCGAACTCAACGGGCAGATGGTCAAAGCGATGCTTCCATGATCAAACGGCATTTTCAAATCTCCTTATGGTACTGTTTCCCGTTGTATTATATCATGAAACTGCCGTTTCGTCAACCGCGCAAACAAAAAAAACGGCATCTGAACTCAAAATTGCTTCATTTGCAGAAATTCTATTTTTTTTAAGCAAATTCATGCCGTTTTCAATCGGTTTTTCATGAAAAAATCGGAAAATCAGTTGTTTTTCGCGCTCACAGCACCTATATTCCGGAAGAAACGTTATTCCTAACATTTAAAGGAGACAGCAATGAAAAACTACAAAATCGTCATGAAGTCCGCCAGCAATGCCGCACTGGAAGCGAGTGAAATTTCGGATCCCGTCGGAGATCAGGTGCTTGTCCGCGCCATGTACTCCGTCGTCAGCGCCGGAACGGAACGCGCATGGTCGATGGATATGAACAACGCCCACCCGACCTTCCCCTACACGCCGGGTTACTGCGCCGCCGGAGAAGTCGTCAAAGTCGGTCCCGAAGTCACCCTCTACAAACCCGGCGACCGCGTCATCATCAACTGGGCGGGACATCAGCTCTACGCGCTCAAAAACGAAGGAGCGATGAACGTCACCGACATCGTGACGAACCCGCAGTCGATGCACGACGTCCGCAAGGGCGCGCTCGTCAGGATTCCGGACAACGTCAAGACTCTCGACGCCGCATTCGCAAACATCGCCTCCTTCTCCTTCAACGGAGTCCGCAAGCTTCATCTTGAAGTCGGCGAAAGCGCGCTGATCGCCGGACAGGGCATTCTCGGCGTATTCGCTCTTCAGGTCGCCGGACTCTGCGGCGCCGTTCCGCTGATCGCCGCAGACCTCTCCCCCGAACGCCGCGCAACCGCCAAAAAACTCGGTGCCGACTACGCGCTCAACCCGGGCGACAAGGATTACATGGATCAGATCAAGGAGATCACCGGCGGAGAAGGCGTCCGCGCAATCGTTGAAGTCACCGGAAGCGCCGCCGCTCTCCAGCAGGCCCTCGAATACGTCGCATGGGAAGGCCGCATCTCTCTGCTCGGCTGCACCCGCGTCCCCGAATTCCCGACCGACTTCTACCGTTTCGTCCACGGACGCGGCGTTCAGCTCTTCGGCGCGCACACCTTCAGCCGCGCGAAACTCGAATCCGCTCCGTACCACTGGACCCAGGAAGACGACTACAAGGCATTCCTCAAGCTCCTCGCCAACGGAAAAATGCAGGCGAGTTCCATCATCTCCGAGATGATCTCTCCGGAAGACGCGCACTCCGTCTATCAGATGCTCGCGACCGACAAGAACCCGCCGATGGGGCTCGTCTTCGACTGGACCAAGCTGGCGTAAAAAACGCCGGAAAGGAGAGCCGTATGCCAACTCCGCTGGAACTGCTTGAGGAACAAGTCAAAAGCGGGCTGATCCAAGGCGGCGTCGCCGCTTCCACCCGCTCGGAAAAGATCGCGGCCGCCGGACTTCAGAACGTTCATCCGGAAGCGAAAGCGATGACGGAACATTCCCGTTTCGACATCGCCTCCGCCATCTTCCACTCCGGCTGGACCGGTCAGACCATCTGCGTTGATCCCGAAAACGATTTCGCGGCGGTCGTCCTCACCTCCCGCACAGGCGACTGGCAGGAGGGCTACGACGGACGCAACCGCATAATCGAAGCGATGTTTCAAAACAAACAGGAGTAACCGATGTTCAATCCAGTAAAAATCATTCAGATCGGAGTCTGCCACGAGCACGCGAACGGCAAAATCCAGTCGCTCAAACTGCTCCGGGATTACTTCGACATTGTCGGCTGGGTCGATGAACGCACCTTCAGCAAAACGCCGCGTCTCGGCAACGGATCCAACATGGAGCGTTATGAGGGCATCCCCAAACTGACGCTGGACGAAGCGCTTGATTACCCCGGCCTCGAAGCCGTCGCAGTTGAGGTTCCGAACAATGATCTTGTCCCCGTCGCAACCCGGTGCATGGAGCGCAGCCTTGCCATGCACATGGACAAACCCGCCGGTGAAGAACTGCCTCCGTACAAGGCTTTGCTCGACGGCTGCAAAGCGCGCAACCTCCCGTTCCAGATGGGCTACATGTACCGCGGCAACCCGGCCTTTCAGTTCATTCAGCATCTCGTCCGCGAAAACGCGCTCGGCGAGATTTTCGCGATCGATATGGATATGAACCACGGCTACGGCGGCGAAGACTACCAGGAATACCTCGCCAAATTCAAAGGCGGAATCATGTTCAACCTGGGCTGTCACCTGATCGACTTCATCGTTTCGGTCATGGGCCGCCCGGAACGCGTGGAATCGTTCCTGATGTCGACTTCCGACGTCGCCCCCGCCACGAATAACAACACCGCGGCCGTGCTCGGCTACCCGCACGCGACCGCATTCATCCGCGCCTGCAGCCGCCACGCAAGCGGCGGAGTCAACGAGCGCCGCCTCAAAATCGAAGGCACGAACGGCTGGGTTGAAATCAGCCCGGTCGAACGCTTCGACGGCAAACCGCTCGAACTCAACATCTACCTGAAAAAGCCCTGTTGCGGCTACCCCGCGGGCGGAAACGTCATCAAATTTCCGCCGCAGTTCGACCGCTACACAGAACAGCTCATCGAGCTGGCGAAAATGATCCGGGGCGAAGCAAAAAGCCCTTACACTTTTGAACACGACTGTCTGGTCCACGAGGTCACCCTCGCCGCGGCCGGATATACAAAATGGAGCTAAGAACCATGCACGCAATGATTCTCGACGAACAACTCAATTTCAAATGGGCGGAGGTTCCCGATCCGGTCCGCAAACCGGATGAAGTCCTCATCAAGGTTCACGCCGCGGCGGTCAACCGCGCCGACCTGATGCAGAAGGACGGCTGCTACAGTTCCCCCGCCGGCTGGCCGCAGTGGTGCGGACTCGAAGTTTCCGGCGAAGTCCTGGAAGCCCCCGCGGACGCCGCCGTCAAACCGGGCGACAAGGTTTGTGCGCTGCTCGGCGGCGGCGGATATTCCGAACTGGTGACGGCCCCTGCGGGCATGGTCATTCCGATTCCGGAAGGTCTTTCGATGATTGAAGCCGCAACCCTTCCGGAAGTCTGGTCGACGGTTTACCTGAATCTTCAGCTGGAAGCCGGCGGCATGAAACCGGGCGATGTCTTCTACATGCAGGCGGGCGCCAGCGGCGTTGGACTTGCCGCAATCCAGTATGCCAAACAGCTCGGCGCGGAAGTCATCACGACGATCGACTCCCCCGAGAAAGCGGAGTTTGTCCGCAAACTCGGCGCGGATTACGTCCTTGACTACCGCAAGGAGGATGTCCGCCCCGTGATTGAAGCGCATCCCCCGACGGTCGCCCTTGACTGCATCGGCGGCAAGCTGATGGGCGAATGTTTCCGCAACATGGTTTTCGGCGGACGCTGGATCATGATTGCGACGATGGCGGGCGCGGAGACGACGATCAACCTTGAAACGGTCTGGCGCAAACGCATCCGTCTGATCGGCAGCACCCTGCGCAGCCGTACGCCGGAGGAGAAGAGCCGTATTCTGAAAGCCTTGCAGACGGAACTCTGGCCGTTGTTCTCATCGCGCAAGCTGATCACGAACATCCATGCGGTGTTCCCGATCCGCGACGTCGAGAACGCGCACGGAGTTCTCCGCCGTGCGGAAAACATCGGCAAAGTTGTTTTGACGCTTGTATAACCTCATCCGGTCCCGCTGCTGCGGCTTGCGGGACCGCTATTTTCCTCCGCCGAGAACTTTATTTTCTTTTCAGATTTTTATTTTTTTTTTTTATATTATTGATTTTTTTTTTTTTTTTTTTCAAGCAGAAGACGGCATACGAGATCTGATCGTGACTGGAGTTCAGACGTGTGCTCTT
>URNE01000113.1 GCA_900549045.1 uncultured bacterium
TGAACGTATTGGTTACCGGCGGCGCGCGAGGAATCGGCGCGGGAATTGTGAGCGAACTGGCAAAAAAGGGACACAGTGTCGCGTTCTGCGGACGCGGAGAAGCGGAAAAGTGCGCGGAGCGTCTTGCGGAATTGCGCGGCGCGTTTCCGAACGGCAAATTCCAGTACTACCAGTGCGACATTTCCAAAGACGAGGACCGCAAAAGACTTCTGGATTCCTTCATTGCCGATTTCGGATCGATCGACATGCTCGTCAACAACGCCGGCGTCGCCCCGGACGTCCGCGCCGACCTTCTTGAGATGAGTGAAGAGAGCTTCGACCGTGTGCTCGGCATCAATCTGCGCGGACCCTTCTTTCTGACTCAGATGGCGGCAAAGCGGATCATGGAAAACAAAAACGGCGCGTTTCACTGCATCGTGAACATCGGCTCCGTTTCCGCCGACTACGCCAGCATCAACCGCGGCGAATACTGCCTTTCCAAAGCGGGCGTCGCAATGGCGACCAAGCTCTGGGCGGTGCGGCTTGCGGATGAGGGAATTCCGGTTTATGAAATCCGTCCGGGCGTCATCAAGAGCGATATGACGAGCGTCGTTTCCGCAAAATACGACAAGATGATTGCGGACGGGCTCACGCTTCAGCGCCGCTGGGGGTATCCGGAAGACATCGGACGTGCAGTCGCGGCGCTCGCCGACGGCTCGTTCGCCTACTCCACCGGACAGGTCGTCAACGTCGACGGCGGACTTACCGTTGAGCGTTTCTGATGAAGACTCTGAACACGCTCATCATCGGCAGCGGAGCGGCGGGGCTCGCCGCCGCGGTCCGGCTGAACGCGCTCGGCGTGGAGGACATCGCGATCTACACGGAGGGACTCAAAATGGGAACCTCCATCAACACCGGAAGCGACAAGCAGACTTATTACAAGCTCGGCATGTACGGCGCGGAACCCGATTCCCCGCATCTCCTTGCGGAGGATCTGATGCGCGGCGGTTCGGTGCACGGCGATATCGCGCTGGTTGAAGCCGCGCTCTCTCCGCTTGCATTTCATCATCTCGCCGCGCTCGGCGTGCCGTTCCCGCATGACGAATTCGGACAGTTCATCGGCTACAAGACCGACCACGACCCGAAGCGCCGCGCCACCAGCTGCGGTCCCTACACCTCCCGCGACATGTGCCGCGCGCTCATCCGCGAAGTTCACCGGCGCGGAATCGAAGTCTGCGAAAAACGAGTCGCAGTGAAACTCCTGACCTCTTCCGGCGCGGACGGCGGAACGGTTTGCCGGGGTGCGGTCTTCCTGGATACAACCTCCGAACGCCCGGTGTTCGAGACCGTTTTTGCGGAGAACGTCGTCTTTGCCGTCGGCGGGCCCGGCGGATTCTATGCGCGGAGTGTTTATCCGGCCGTTCACACGGGGGCGATAGGACTTGCGATTGAGGCGGGGGCGAAAACCCGGAATCTTCCGGAATTCCAGTACGGCATGGCGTCGACGAAGTTCCGCTGGAATGTTTCGGGCAGTTACATGCAAGTGCTTCCGCGCATCGTTTCGCGTGCGGCGGACGGCGTTTCGGATGAGCGCGAGTTCCTGCGGGAGTATTTCGATTCCGCCGCCTCCATGTACGATTCCATCTTTCTGAAGGGTTATCAGTGGCCGTTTGCGGCGGGACACATCCCCGGCTCGTCGCTGATTGACATCTTCGTCGACATCGAGATTTCCAGGCGCGGACGCCGCGTGTTTCTTGATTACCGCACCGATCCGGCGGATTTCCGGTTCGAGGCGCTCAATGCCGAAACGCGCGAATATCTCACCAAATCCGCCGCCGTTGCGGATTCGCCGCTGAAGCGTCTGGAACTGCTCAACGCGCCCGCAATTGAACTTTACCGTCAGCACGGCATCGATCTTGCGGCGGAGGCTCTGGAGATTGCTGTCTGCGCGCAGCACAACAACGGCGGGCTTGCCGCGAACATCTGGTGGGAATCGGAGAACATCAAAGGTCTTTTCCCGGTCGGCGAGGTCAACGGATCCCATGGCGTGACGCGTCCGGGCGGAACCGCACTGAACGCCGGACAGGTCGGCGCGTTCCGCGCGGCGGAATTCATTGCGGCGATGCGGCAGTATGAACCTGTCTGCATCGAAGACGCCGCGTGGCTTGCGAACTCTCAGCTGGAGGTGTTCCGCAAACGGATGCTTGTTCCCGCAAAGCTCAACTGGCGCGAGGAGCGCCGCAAGTTTCAGACCCGCATGAGCGAATCCGCCGCATTCGTCCGGGAAGGACGGATGCTCGCGAAGGCGCTCGCCGAAACGCGTGAACAGCTCGCCCTGTTGAACGCGGACGGTCTCGGCGGACTCGATTCCCGCGCGCTTGCGGAGACACTGCGGAACGGTCAGCTCCTGACCGCGCAGGTCCTTTATCTGGAAACCATGCGGAAACAGGTCGGCGACGGCGTCGGTTCGCGCGGAAGCTCGATTGTCATTGCGGAGCGCGGCGAATATATCCACCCGTCGCTGCCGCCGTACTGGCAGATAGAAAAAGAGGATGCTTCGTTCCGCGGCAAGGTTCTGACCGCGCGTCTGAATGCCGCCGGCGAGGCGGAAATGGCATGGGAGCCGTGCCGCGGACTGCCCGTCACCGACGGCTGGTTCGAGAACGTCTGGCGCGCATGCCGGGAAAAGAAAATTTACGGGGAGGCATGATGGACGAAGAGAAAATCTGCGACTTCCGGATTCTGCGCGAACTGCGCCGGAGCCATGATCTGAGCATTGCCGATCTCTCCGCGCAGAGCGGGGTTTCGGCGAGTGTCATTTCAAAACTCGAACGCAATCAGACCAAAGCCGAACTGGATACGCTGTACCGTCTGGCCCGCGTCTTCCGCCTTTCGCTCGGCGACCTGATTTCGCTTGCGGAGAACAAAGCTCCGCATCAGGTCAACGAGGAGAGTTACCGTTCGGGCGATTTCTCGTTCCGCCGCGTCAGCTACGGAAACATGCGCTGCATGCACGGATTCGCAAAGAAGAGCGGCGCGCTTTCCAAGCCTGAACTGCACGGTGACGATTTCGAGACCTGCTGGCTGCTGAGCGGAAAACTGCGCATCGTTCTTCCGAATGAAGTCTGCCTGCTCGAACCCGGCATGTCCGTCCAGTTCGACGCGCTTCTTCCACACACCTACGAAGTCCTGGAGGACTGCGAGGTGTTCATTGTTCATCTGAAAAAAGGAAACCGGTTTTAAGGAGATACAGTCATGGCATTCCGCAAAGTAACTGAATTCAAAACACCGGAAGCGTTCGCCGAGTACGTCAGAAGCGAAAACTTCCACATCGGCGTCGCGCCTGAAGTGAAGGCCGACGGTTCCGCCGCGCTCGCTCAGCCCGTTCCGTACAAGGGGCGCATCATCGGAAACCGCTGGGCGGTTCTCCCGATGGAGGGCTGGGACTGCATGGACGACGGCACCCCGAGCGATTTCACAATGCGCCGCTGGCTCCGGTTCGCCCGGAGCGGAGCCAAGCTCATTTACGGCACCGAAGCCGGAGCCGTCATGCATACCGGACGCAGCAATCCGCAGCAGCTCCTCGTCGCGCCTCACACCGGAGCGGTGCTCAAGCATATCGTTTCCGAGATGCGCCGCGTTCACCGTGAAAAGTTCGGGAAGGACGACGATCTGGTCATCGGCATTCAGCTCACTCATTCCGGACGCTATTCGCATCCGAACAAAGCGGACGTGCTCGAACCGGTGACCGCATATCAGCATCCGCTTCTCGACAAAAAATTCCATTGCTCCGCCGCGAACGTTGTGACGGATGAAGAGGTTGGAAACATCGTTCAGCACTTCATCACCGCCGCGAAAGTCGCGCAGGACGCGGGATTCGATTTTGTCGACATCAAGTCCGCGCACGGTTATCTCGGACACGAATTCCTGACAGCTTACGACCGTCCGGGCAAGTACGGCGGATCATTTGAAAACCGCACGCGTTTCTTCCGTGAAATTGCGGAAGGCATTCAGAAAAATGTTCCGGGACTCGACATCTCGGCACGCGTCAGCCTGTTCGACGTCTTCCCGTTCGTCAAGGGCGGCGACGGCGTCGGTCATCCGATGGAATGGCCTGCCGGCACGCGCTATCCCTACGCGTTCGGCGGCGACGGAACGGGCATGGACATGGATCCGGATCTAAAGGAAACCGTTCAGTTCATCGACATGCTCGGGGAGTTCGGCGTCGGCATGATCTGCGCGACGATCGGCAGCCCGTATTACAATGTTCACATGCAGCGTCCCGCGTATTATCCGGTCAGCGACGGTTATGCGATGCCGGAGCCGCCGCTCTACAATGTCGGCCGTCACCTGAAAGCGGTGAAACGGCTGAAGGAACTGCGCCCTGACATGCTCGTTGTCGCTTCCGGTCTGACGTGTCTTCAGGAGTATCTCCCGAACGTCGCGGAATATGCGGTCGCGCACGGCTGGGCGGACTTCGCCGGAATCGGGCGCATGGTGCTTTCGTATCCGGAGATTTGCGCGGATACGCTTGCGGGAAAACCGCTGGACCGCCGCCATATCTGCCGTACCTTCGGCGACTGCACGAACGCGCCGCGCGCCGGCATGATTTCCGGCTGTTATCCGCTCGACGAGTTCTACAAGAAGCGTCCCGAAGCGGTGAAGCTCCGCGAGCTGAAGAAAAATGCATGAGGTGAATCATGAATCCCAACGATTATCTGATTTCATTTCTGCCGCAGGATTTTTTTCAGAAGATTGAGGCAGGCAGGATCAACCGTCAGCTTTTTCCGCCGTTTTCGGATCGCGCCGCGTGGGAGGCGCTGAAGACTCAGCCTTCAAAGCGTACCGTCATCCGGGAACTGCTGGATGAGGCGGAACAGCTCCGAACCGTTCCGCCTCCGGTTCTGCTTTATTCCTCTTACTGTGAGTACGGAATCAACGGCAACCGCATCAACTTCGAGGCTCCGTATTTTGACCGCCGCAATCATCTCGGAACGCTTGTCCTCGCTCTCTGTCTGACCGGGGATCGCGACCGCTGGCTGATGCCGACGCTGGATTATCTCTTCGCGATTCTGGAAGAACAGTCGTGGTGCATGCCCGCCCATGCGCGCTGGAACGGCCCGTTTCCGAATCCCCTGCGCTGTCAGTCCGACCTTTTCGCATCGGAAACAGCTGCGCAGATCGGCGCGACGGTAAATCTGCTCGGCGATCTTTTTGAAGAGGTCTGCCCGGGACTTGTCGAGCGCATCCGCACGGAAACGCTCGAACGCACAGTCCGCAAGGCTCTGGATCCCGCGCTTTCGTGGCTCCAGTTCTGGTTTCATGCGGAAGTCCCCGGAAACTGGACTCCGTGGTGCTGTTACAATCTCCTCTTCGCGGCGGTCTGCCTGGAAAACAATCCGCAGAAACTTTCGGACTGTTTCCATGCGTATCTCCAGCCGGTCTCCCGCTTCGCGTATCACTACGCGGACGACGGCTATTGCGCGGAAGGTCCCTCCTACTACAGCAAGGCGGGCGGAATGCTCTTCAAGCTCACCGACGTCATGGACAAGATGCTGCCCGGCTGCATGGACAAATATTATGCGGAGCCGAAGACCCGCGCAATTTTCGAGTTCATCACAAAGCTCCGCATCGGGAACGACCAGGTCTCGTTCGGCGACTCGCAGCCGCACCAGCTGCCGCTGCTGTCGCTCGTGCTCCCCTGCGGCGAACGCTTCCGTTCTCCCGCGCTTCTGGATTACGGACGCGGACAGGAACTGCATATCCAGTCCTGGTGCGGCGACGAGCTTTGCGAAACGCTCGCTCTGCTTTTCGACGCTCCCGCGGAGTTCCCGACGGAACCGGTGAACCCGCCTGCGGTCTCCACATTCCATGACCGTCTCTCGGTTTTGCGTTCCGCGCACTTCTCCGCGACGCTGAAAGGCGGATACAACAAGGAACCGCACAACCACAACGATCTCGGACACTTCACGCTTTACAACGGAACGAAGCCGGTCATCGTCGACGCCGGAAGCGGACTTTACACCAAACTCAATTTTTCGCCGCTCCGCTACACCATCTGGTATACGCGCGGAAGCGGACACAATGCGCCTGTCTTCGATGGGCTTGAACAGCCGGAAGGCACGGAACGGGCGGTCCTCGGCGACCCGGAGGTTGCGCCGGAGGGAACGCGCCTGGTCTGCGATCTTTCCAAAGTCTATCCCCCCGAAGCCGGCGTCCGCTCTCTGAAGCGCGTGATGCTCTATTCGGAGAACAAAGTCGTCGTTGAGGATTCGTTTGAGCTTGCGGTGCCGCGCACGGCGTATATCAACCTCATCACGGCGGAAACTCCGGTCGTCGAGGGCAACGCAATCCGTCTCGGCGATACGCTGCTGACGCTTGACGGCATTGAATTCTCCGGAACGGAGGCGCTGCCGGATCTGCTGCATGACCGCAGCCGGAAGCGCGCCTGGGCCTCCTCGCTGACCCGCATCGTGCTGAAAACGGCAAACACTCACTACAAGATGATCTTTACGACAGGAGAAGCAAAATGATTTATTTCTTTGCAGACGATCATTACGGCGTTCATCCCGGCAAGGTGATTTTTGAAAATCTGCCGGAGGAGCTCGGAAAAAACATCCGCTTCGTTGAAAATGACTGGACTCTTCTTGAATCCGGCGACTGGCTTGCAGACTGCGAACTGCTGATTCTGAACATGATCGGAACCACTTGCAAGCTGCCGCATCCGGGCGAGGGCGCGGAACATGCGGTCCGCTCCTATTGCGAGCGCGGCGGAAACGTTCTGCTGCTTCACGGTTCCAGCGCCGCTTTCTGGGAGTGGGACTGGTGGCGGAAAATCGTCGGATACCGCTGGGTCCGCGGAAACGATCCCGACGGCGTTCCCGCATCCACGCACCCGACGAAGCCCTATTCGCTCCGTCTTGCCAAGGCGCGTCATCCGCTGATGAAGCAGCTCGCCGCGTTTGATCTCCCCGCGGATGAAATCTACACCGAACTCGAACAGGTCTCTCCCTCGATGGTCCTGATGGATACGATGATTGAAGAGGGCGTTTTCCCGCAGTGCACGGAGACGCTGACTCACTGGGGCGGAAAATTCATCGGATTCCTCCCCGGTCACGCTCCCGCCGTCACCTCAAATCCCGCTCTGATCCGCACCGTCGCGGTTCTGATCGGCTACCTCCTGAAAGGA
>URNE01000114.1 GCA_900549045.1 uncultured bacterium
CAAAAGGGTAACTTGTGATAAAAGTTCTGGACAAAATTTTTCAAGTGCTGGAGACCGTGATTTCGGAATCCCCGACCCCGGTGACGCCGCTCTGGATCGCGACAAAGCTCGGGATGAACCGCCCGACCTGCTCACGGATTCTCAAGGATCTGACGGATGCGGGATATCTGATGCATGTTTCGCGTCAGGCCGGATACACAGCGGGGCCGCGCGCCTACACGTTCGCCAAAACGGCAAAATACAAACCGTCGTTCCTCGACAAGGCGATTCCGTATGTGAAGAACTGTGCGCGGACACTCGCGCAGTCGGCGCTGATCTGCGAACGGCGCGGCGCGGAACGTTATGTGCTGCATCATTCGAATTTCTCCCCGCTCAACATCCGCATCAACCAGCTGTCCTACCACGACCTTTTCGATACGGCGACCGGACTCGTCCTTCTTTCCGCCGCACCGAAACAGGAGCAGGAGAAAATCTTCAGCGAATACCGCGCGGCCGGACGCTTCATGTTTCCGGAATTCACGACCTTCGATGCAGCAGCCGCCGAACTGGAACGCTGCCGCCGCGAGCGGATCTGCGTGCGCGACAAATACCGCACGCTCCAGTGGATCGCGGCGGTTCCGGTCACAAGGAACGGCGTGACGATCGCCGCGCTCGGGGTCTCCGCCCTTGCGGCCGACGCCACCATGCCCGACCGGGCGCGGATGGTCGATGAAATCAAAAAAACGGCGGTTCTTATTTCCAACGAACTTTCAACAATTGAAACAACAGGGTGAATCATGGGAGAATCAATCAAAGGGAAAGTCGCTCTTGTGACCGGCGCGTCACAGGGGCTGGGACGCGTCATCGCGCTGGAACTGGCGAAGGAGGGATGCCGCGTCATCGTCAACTGCGCGCACAGTCCCGCAAGAGCCGAAGCCGTCGCGGAAGAGATCCGCAAGGCGGGCGGCGAAGCGGAGGTCTGCGTCTGCGACGTCTCCGACGAAACAGCCGTGAACGAAATGTTCCGCAAGCTCGGCGAAGTTGACATTCTGGTCAACAACGCCCGCATCGATCCCTGGTTCCGCAAACCGGAAATGAGCGACGGCGAGTGGTGGGACCTGGTCATGAAAATCAACCTCAAAGGCGCTTACCTCTGCTCGCAGGCGTTCTTCGACCAGGCGAAACCGCGCGGCTGGGGACGCATCGTCAACATCGCGTCGTCGCGCTCCTTCACGCCCGCGGAACCGAACATGATCGCCTACGGCGTTTCCAAACTCGGAATGCACGCTCTCACGCGCGCTTTTGCGGAAAACGGCGCGGCGTCCGGAATCACCGCGAACACGGTCTGCCCCGGCATGGTCATGACGGAAAACCTCCGCAAGCGCATCTCGGAAGAGGAATACCGGGCGACCTGCGCACACATCCCCGTCCGGCGCGGCGGATCGTGCGAAGAAATGGCGGACGGCGTGCTCTTCGCAATCAAAAACGGATACGTCACCGGCGAATCCATCCATATCAACGGCGGGCTCTACTACGCGCCCTAATCAAGGATTTCCTATGAAAGTAACAGCAATCAAAACGTTCATCTGCAACGCCTTCCGCACCAACTTCGTGTTCGTGAAGGTCGAAACCGACTCCGGTCTTCACGGCTGGGGCGAAGCAACCCTCGAATACAAGGAACTCACCGTACAGGCGGCAATCCACGACCTCGAATCCTACCTGATCGGCAAGGACCCGCACAACATCGAAGCCTTCCGCCACGACTGCTACCGCGACGCCTACTGGCGCGGCGGCCCCGTCCTCATGAGCGCGCTCGCCGGAGTCGAAATGGCGCTCTGGGACATCAAGGGCAAAGCGCTCGGCGTCCCCTGCTACCAGCTTCTCGGCGGAAAAGTGCGCGACTCCGTCCCCATCTACGTCAACGGCTGGTTCTCCCCCGCCAAAACTCCCGACGAGTTCGCGGAGAAGGCGAAAGAAGTCGCGGCCAAGAAGTTCCTCGGCTGCAAATGGGATCCCTTCGGCAAGGCGTGGCAGCAGATCTCCAAGCACGATCTCAACTCCGCAATGGAGTGCATCGCAAAAGTCGCGGAAGTCGTCGGCGAAGACGTCCAGCTCCTCATCGAAGGACACGGACGGTTCGACATCCCGACCGCGGTCAAGATCGGGCGCCGCCTCGAGGAATTCGACATTTTCTGGTTTGAAGAGCCCATTCCGCCGGACGACAAGGAAGGCATGAAGCAGGTCAAGGACCGCGTCCGCGTCTCCATCGCCGCCGGCGAGCGCCTCTACAACCGCTACGAATACCGCCAGTTCTTCGAACTCGGCTGTTCGGATTACATCCAGCCCGACATCTCCCACGCGGGCGGACTCTTCGAGATGCGCATGCTCGGCGCGGAAGCGGAAGCGCGTCACATCGGCTTCTGCCCGCACAACCCTTCCGGTCCCGTCGCAAACGCCGCAACCCTGCAGCTCGCCGCATGCGTCCCGAACTTCGTCATGCTCGAAATGATGATGACCGATGTTCCATACCGTGCGGAAATCTGCGACGAGGACCTCACAATCAAGGGCGGACGGATGGTCATTCCGGACCGTCCGGGTATCGGCATCGACCTGAACGAGAAGGAACTGCTGAAACATCCGTACATCCGCACCGAACTCCGCCACTACCGCGGCGACCTGACGAACATCCGCCCCGTCGATGCGGTTCCGTATTACAAAATGGAAAACTGAAAACCTCCCTGCGCGCGACGGGCTTTTCCGGAAGTCCGTCGCGCTTTTCTGCATCAAAAATCCAGTAATTTCATCAAAAGTGCTTCTTCACAATCCGTCTTTTCCGTGGTATAATATTCAGAACAACCAACAAGAAAGGTTCTGAGCATGCTGCTGAAAGAAAATGCGCTTCGATTCGATGAGTTCAGCCACTTCGTGCTGGACGACATGACCGTTCTCTTCCTCAAGGAAAACGAAAGAATGATGCTCCTCCTGCTCCCCGCCGGAGCCGAAGCGAGAGTCCCCGTACACCGCCGCGACCTCAACGACACCGTCGGCTACGCAGGCTGCCGCCGCGTCGGAGGCGACTCCCTCGTCACCCACCCCGACCACATGGTCCAGATTCAGGTCCTGCATGACAAATTCAGCATCCGCACCCCCATGCACGAAAACGGAACCGTCTGGAAGCTCAACTTCATCCGTCAGGAGCAGAAGGGCAACACCATCGAAACCGTTTTCCGCGACGACCGCGGCATCGAGGCTGTCCACACCATCACCCACAACAAGGGCGAAAAATACGTCCTCATCAACACCACGGTAATCAACGGTTCCTCCCGCGAGGAAGAACTCGGACTGCTCGCAAGCTTCAACCTCAGCTTTCTCTCCCCGTTCCACACGGACGACGCCCCGGACGCCCTCAAGCTCCACCGCTACCGCACATTCTGGGCGGGAGAAGGACGCGAAGAGTGCCGCCCCGTCGAAGACTATCAGCTCGAACAGACCTGGAGCGGCGGATTCGCAAAAGGATTCTCCTTCGGCCAGCGCTCCTCCATGATCGTCAGCGAATTCTTCCCGACCGTCGGCCTGGAGGACACCGGAGCAAACGTCACATGGGCGGCTCAGCTCGCCACCGTCTCCCCGTGGGAAATGACCGTCCGACGCGACGGCGACTTCCTTTCCCTCGGAGGAGGACTTCCCGATTTCGATTTTGCGAACTTCCGCCGCAAACTCCGCCCCGGCGAGAGCTGCTCCGGAATCCCCGCCGTCGTCACCGTTGTCGACGGCGACATGCAGGACGCGCTGAACCGTCTGACCACCTTTGCGACCGACCACGCCGAAGGTCATCCGAAAAGCGAGGAAGACCTCCCCTGCCTCTTCAACGAGTACTGTTTCAGCTGGGGCAAGCCGACCGAACCCATTCTAAAGCCGGTCATTGCGAAACTCAAAGGACTAGGCCTGCGCTATTTCGTCATGGACGCCGGCTGGTTCCGCGAACCCGAAACCCGTCTTCCGGGCATCGGCGACTGGGAAATCTACAAACCGAGCTACCCCTCCGCCTTCGACGGCTTCCTCGACACCATCCGCGACGCCGGCATGATCCCCGGCATCTGGTTTGAATTCGAATGCGTCTCCGAAACATCCGCGCTCTTCAAAGAACACCCGGAATGGCTCGTCAAATGGGAAGGCGAAACCTACCCAACCACGCTCGACCGCTATTTCCTCGACTTCCGCAAACCGGAAGTGATCCAATACCTTGACGAGCGCGTGATCGAGTTCCTCCGCAGCCACCGCATCGGCTATATGAAAGTCGACTACAACGGCTCCTTCCACCTTGCCGATTCCGAAAACGGCTCCGCCTCCCAGGGCACGCAGGAAGTCCTCGCATCAATCCGCGCATTCTACCTGCACCTGCGCAAGGAACTGCCGGAACTCGTACTCGAAATCTGCTCTTCGGGCGGCTACCGCCTCTCCGCGGAATGGATGCGCATCGGCGACATGGCGAGCTTCTCCGACTGCCATGAAGCAATCTCCGTCCCCATCATCGCCGGACAGACGGCAATGCAGATTCCGTTCACCGCGAACCAAGTCTGGGCGACGCTGACTCCGGGTTGCGAAGAGAAACGCACGATCTATCAGCTTGCCGGCGGCTTCCTCGGACGCCTCTGCATTTCCGGCGACGCCGGGAACTTCTCGGGATTCCAGCTGAACGCCATCCGCGACGCCGTCGCCCTCTACGCGAAAATCACCGACATCGCGAAACACGGAGCTTCGCGTCTGGAGCAGCATCTGACCAGCCGCTGCTACAACCACCCGAAAGGCTGGCAGCTTTTCCGCCGCAAATACGGCAAGCGGGAACTGCTTGTCATCCACACCTTCGGCGACGTTCCGGACGTTCTTGAAATCAAAGCGTCCGGCCGCATTGTCGCGGAGCTCGCACATGGACTGAAACACTCGGAGGAAAACGGCGTCATCCGCTTCAGCGAACCGGAAGCCTTCTCCGCCGCGGTTCTTGTGGTCGAAGATTAAACGCAAAGCGTCTGTCCGGACCTGTGAGTCCGGACAGACGAACTCATGACCGCATTTTCCGGCAAAAACAGATTTCCGGCAGTTGT
This sequence comes from uncultured bacterium, assembly GCA_900549045.1. Taxonomy (GTDB): domain Bacteria; phylum Verrucomicrobiota; class Lentisphaeria; order Victivallales; family UBA1829; genus UBA1829. Next base: position 5,082 of record URNE01000114.1, read on the forward strand.
TTTCCGGGAAAAGCATTGTATATTTCCAGGAAAACATACCGGAGAATGCAATATGAATATCACACCTGAACTACAGAAGGCGCTCGATGCGGCATGGAAACAGCTGACGCAGATTCTGTTCTGCGAAAAAACGAATCTCATCTATGACTATGTCGGCTCGCTTGATGAGCACAGATTCGATTTCCTGCCGACCGTTCAGGAAGTTCAGCTCGGATACCCGAACAACAAGGGGTACTCCACCGGAATGGAAGACAGTGTGATCTGCGGCGGAACCGCCCTCGATCTCTGCATCCGGCGCGCTAAGCTCTTCCCGGAAACAGCGGAAGAGTGCAGGGCTTTCGCACAGAAGCTCTTCAAAGGACTCGAACTCTGCGCCACCGTCCACGGAAGAAACGGATACATCGTCCGAAGCGTCTCCCCGCGCGACGGGAAAAGCTGTTACACCTGCTCCTCCCGCGATCAGATGACCTTCTGGGTCTGGGGGCTCTGGCATTACCACAAATCGGAATTTGTCTCCGAAAACGAACGCAAACGCATTGCGGAGCTCATCGTCATGCTCGCGGAACGTTCGGAAAAAGAGGTTGTCCCGGAAAACGATTATTCCATTCTCACCCTCGACGGCTTCCCGAATATCCTCAACAAGATGGCTCAGGTTCAGCCGCATGAAATTCTGCGAGTTCCGATGTTCTACCGCACCGCGTATGCTCTGACCGGTGATGAACACTGGAAACAGCTTTATGATGCAATCATCGAACCGGCAATCCGCAAAGCGGCGGAGCCGAAAGATTACTGGAACCATTTTGAGCTCTCACAGTTTCTCCTCTCGCTCGCGCTCTGCAACGAGCTTGATCCGCGTCCGGAGTTCATAGAAATCTCACGGACGATTGCGGAAATCACGAAAAAAATGCTCTGCGAAAAATATCTTCCCGCACTCGAACAGTGGACAGGCTCCTGGCACTGCCCCGCGCGCCCGTGGCGCGAATCCAGGCGGATGCATGTAATGCCGGCGCCCGGCGGATCTGCAGTCTGGCCGGACGGCAAGCTCGACCTCCGTCCGCCGCAGACGGAAGAGTTTGAAAAACTTTTTGATGTCGTCCGGATTCCCGGAAACCTCGCGGAAGGCGTTCTGCTCGCACCGGAATGCGGTTTTTCCCCCGAACTCCGCGAACGTTTTCTGAAAGCGTTCCTGCGTCCCGATTACTCGGAAACCTGCTCGTACAGCCTGCTCGGGATGCTCTATTCGGCGCTGCTTCTGCTGCGCTGATTCACGCTCCGGCGGCGGAATTCTCGCGGAGGACATCCATGAAAACGCGAGAATTCCGTCGAAAAATGAAACGGGTTCCCGTAGCCGCACAGCTGACTGATCTCTTTGATCGTCAAACGGCTCCCGGCAAGCAGCTTTGCGGCATGCAGCAGACGCATGCGGATAAGATACTGGTACGGCGTCTCGCCGAAACTTTCACGGAAACGGACGTTGAAAGTCGGCAAACTCACGCCGAGTTCCGCCGCAAGTGCTTCCATGCGGAACGGCTCCTGGAAATTCCGCTCCAGACGGCTGCGGACCGCATCCATCTCCGCCGGAACCGGATCGGCGCGATGAAGTTCGGCAAGAAGATTCAGCAGTTCAAACACGACCCCGGAAAGCCGGCGGCGCGAACATGGATCATGGAAACAGCGGAGAGCATCCCGCAGCCGGTCGAACAGATCATCCCAGAGAGTCTGCTCCACCCGCACCGTCAGGGCGTTGTCGAGACGCAGCTGATGAATCAGTTCCGGCAGCAGAAGTCCGACGGGGATAATCCCCGCTTTCCGGCAGTTTTTCCCGGGGAAATAGAGCAGATCGTTATCGCGGTGCGGATGAAGAATGCAGAGGTCGCCGGGCTCCGCAATGTATGCGGAATTTCCGCTCCGGATCATGAACTCGCCTTCATAGATATATTCCATCGAATAGAAATGTAAATTTTTCCGACGCTGGAAAAAATAGTTCCACACCCGGCTCCGCGTAAGATAACGGCAGGAAAGCGTTTCGTGTTCGGTCAGCTCTTCGGGAAGCGCAAGCACATCCGAGACATCCGCTTTCCCGCTC
>URNE01000115.1 GCA_900549045.1 uncultured bacterium
AAAAGACTCCTTCCTGAGAATTTTTATATTCAGGAGTACAATACTCCCTTTCCGGTTATTGTCAATTGCTGTTTCCGGAATTCATGAAAAATTATTTTTTTGTTTATAAATCATTGCGAATGCGCAATCCCTGCGCTATATTATCAATGTTTAACTTTAACCTATTGAAGGAGTGGAAGACATGTCTGCAAAAGTTGACCTGACCGGAAAAGTCGCTGTCGTGACGGGCGGCGGCGGAATCCTCTGCAGCACAATGGCAAAGGCTCTCGCAGGATGCGGCGCAAAGGTCGCGATTCTCGATCTCAAACAGGAGAGCGCTCAGAAAGTCGCCGATGAAATCAAGGCGGCCGGCGGCGCGGCGCTCGGGCTCGGCGCAAACGTTCTCGACATCGAAAGTCTGAAAGCGGCGGAAAAACAGATCCGCGAAACCTTCGGAGTGTGCGACATCCTGATCAACGGAGCCGGCGGAAACCACCCGAAAGGCACAACCTCCTCCGAAAAGCTTGCGCTGGAGGATATTACGAATCCCGTGCCGGGCAAAGTCTCGTTCTTTGATCTTGATCCCGCCGGAATCGGATTCGTGTTCAATCTGAACTTCCTCGGCACCCTGCTTCCCTGTCAGGTGTTCTGCCGCGAAATGGCGCTCAAGGGCGGCGGCACGGTGCTCAACATCTCCTCGATGAACGCGTTCCGCCCGCTCACCAAGATTCCCGCATACAGCGCGGCGAAAGCGGCAATCAGCAATTTCACCCAGTGGCTCTGCACGCACATGTCCGGAGTCGGAATCCGCGTGAACGCGATTGCACCGGGATTCTTCCTGACGAATCAGAATCGCACGCTCCTGACGAACTCCGACGGTTCGCTCACCGCACGCGGCTCCACGATTCTCGCCCACACCCCGATGGGACGTTTCGGCACGCCCGACGACCTGACCGGCACTCTGCTGTGGCTCGTCGACAACGACGCTTCCGGTTTCGTCAACGGAACCGTCATCCCAGTCGACGGCGGATTCGCGGCATTCTCCGGAGTCTGACATCATGGGATTCATCGCACTCATTGATTATGGAATGGGCAACCTGTTGAGCGTCTCGAAGGCGCTGGAAAAAGCGGGAGGAAACATCCGTATCATTGACCGTCCGGAACAGGCTGCGGGCTGTTCCGGACTTGTCCTTCCCGGCGTCGGCAACTTCGGCGACGGGATGCGCAATCTGCGCGAACACGGATTCGTGGACACGGTCCGCCGCGCGGTCGCGGAGAATGTTCCGCTCCTCGGAATCTGTCTCGGAATGCAGATGATGCTTGAGAGCAGCGAAGAGGCGCCGGGCGTGGAAGGAATCGGCATCTTCAAGGGCGCCGTCCGCCGTTTCCCCGATGACCGCGGAGAGAAGGTTCCGCACATGGGCTGGAACCAGATCGAACACGACGGCTCAAACCCGTTTCTCGCCGGAGTCCCCTCCGGTTCGCACGTCTACTTCGTCCATTCCTACTACGCCGATCCCGCCGACCGCTCGGTCGTCGCGGCGGAGTGCGATTACATCTTCAAATTCGCGGCCGCGCTCGGAAAAGGAAACGTTTTCGCTTCCCAGTTCCACCCGGAAAAGAGTCAGAAGCGCGGTCTCGCCATTCTCGAAAATTTTGTCAAAAAGTGCAACAGCGGAGAAAAGTGATGCTCATCATTCCTGCAATCGACATTCGCGGCGGCAAATGCGTCCGCCTCTTTCAGGGCGACTACAACCGGGAGACCGTGTACGGCGACTCCCCGGCGGAACAGGGGGTCCGCTGGGAAAAGGAAGGTGCGCACATCATTCATCTCGTCGACCTCGACGGCGCGAAGGCGAAACGCCCGGTGAACCTCGACGCCGTCCGCGAGATCTGCTCCGCCGTCCACATCCCCTGTGAGCTCGGCGGCGGCATCCGCACACTTGAGGACGCCCGCAAGGCGTTCGACGCGGGTATCTACCGCATCATTCTCGGAACGGTCGCCTGCGAAAACCCGAAACTTGCAAAAGAGTTCGTTTCCGAGTTCACCGCGGAACGCGTCGTGGTCGGCATCGACGCCCGCGGCGGTTGCGTCGCCGTCAACGGCTGGCTCGAAAACAGCGGAGTCGACGCCTATGAACTCGTTCTCACCCTTCAGGATATGGGTGTGACGCGCTTCATCTACACCGATATCGCAACCGACGGCGCGCTTTCGGGGCCGAACTGCGACGCGATCGCCGCTCTCTGCTCCCGCGTTCCCCGCTGCGGCGTGATCTCCTCCGGCGGAATCTCCTCCGCCCGCGACATCACCGCGTTGCGCGAACTGCGCAAGGATAACCTCGAAGGCGTCATCGTCGGCAAGGCTCTTTACGACGGCAAGATCTCTTACAAAGAGCTCGAAGGTGCGGCCAATGACTGACGAAGCTGTTTTCAATCCCTTTCCCGGCGATTCCTATGACACGCCGGATCATGTGAAGCCCAGCGTTCTCGACTGGCTGCTTCTCCGCACACGCGCGTCGTTCTACATCCGGAACTTTTACGTTTTCTACCGTTCCGGAAGCGCCTGCCGCAAAGGATATTTCCCGCAGAACCGGCAGACGAAGAACTCGTATGACAACATCCTCATCACCGAAAGTTGCGGCGGCAAGTTTCATTTGCGCGGACTCGACAACATCAGCGGAACCGAAGGACCGGTTCTCTTCATCAGCAACCACATGAGTCTGCTTGAGACCGCTGTGATGCACGCATTCATCCGCCCCCGCAAGGATTTCTGCTTTGTCATCAAAAAACAGCTCTTCGACGTTCCGTATTTCGGCGACATCATGCGCACGCTCGGCTGCATCGGCGTCGGACGCGAGAATCCGCGCGACGATTTCCGCGCCGTCATCGAAGAGGGCAAGAAGACGCTTGAGAGCGGCAAATCCATCGTGATTTTCCCGCAGGCCTCCCGCTCCACCGTGTTCGACGAACGCCATTTCAACACCATCGGCGTGAAGCTCGCGAAAGCCGCCGGAGTGCCGATCATTCCGACAGCTCTCCGCACGGATTTCCTCGGCAACGGAAGATTCATCAAGGATCTCGGCCCGATTCACCGCAAGCGCGAGATTTACTTTGAATTCGGGAAACCGATCATGAAGGTCGAGGGCTCCGGAAAACAGGAACAGCAGCAGATTGTCGACTTCATCGAAAGCCGTCTGACTGAATGGGGATGTGAAATCAGAAAATGAACCCGGAAACAGTTGCCGTCAATCTTGCCGACCGCTCGTATCCGATCACCATCGGCGCGGGCGTCGCTGCAAATTCCGCCCTGCTTGCGCCGCATGTGAACGGCAGACGCTGTCTGCTGGTCGCCGATTCCAACACCGCTCCGCTGTTTGCGGACCGCGTGAGCGGCGTGCTCGCGGAAGCCGGCGCCGCCAAAGTCGCCCGGCACGTCTTCCCCGCGGGAGAGGAATCGAAAAACATCGGAACCATTCTTGAAATCTGCCGCACGGCGGCGCGCGAAGGACAGGACCGACGCTCGGTCGTCGTCGCTCTCGGCGGAGGCGTGACGGGAGACATGGCGGGCTTCTCCGCCGCCGTCTACATGCGCGGAATTGATTTCATCCAGCTCCCCACCACCCTGCTCGCCATGGTCGATTCCTCCGTCGGCGGCAAAACTGGCGTGGACATTCCCGAAGGCAAGAACCTCGTCGGAGCGTTTCACCAGCCGAAGGCGGTCGTCGTCGACACTGATTTTCTCAAGCCGCTTCCGGACAATCAGTTTCTCTGCGGGCTCGCGGAGATCATCAAGACTGCCGCGATTCTCGATGAAGCTTTCTTCGGCTCTCTGGAATCGCATATTCCCGAAATCCGCGCGCGCGACGATGCGTTCACCGCAGGGATGATCCGCCGCTGCTGTGAGCTGAAAGCGTATGTCGTATCCCGCGATGAGCGCGAAGGTTCGCTCCGCGCCATTCTGAATTACGGACACACATACGGTCACGCCATTGAAAGTTCTTATCACTACACCATGCTTCACGGCGAAGCGGTAGCAATCGGCATGCGCCTGGCCGCCGACCTCGCAGTCCGTCTCGGTGTGATGAGCGCGGAGGACGCGGCCCGCCAGCGCAGGCTGCTCGAAGCGACCGGACTTCCCGTCTCGGTGAAGTGCGACCGTGAAACGGTTTTCTCCGCGATGTTCAAGGACAAGAAGGCGATGGACGGCGTTCTGCGTTTCGTCTTCACGCCGAAAACCGGTACGGCGGAAGTCCGCAAGGTCGACGCCGCTCCGGTCCGCGCGATACTGGAGACCCTCCCGAATGCTTGAGCATGACGCCTACATTCTTCTGAATCTGATATCCGGCATCGGCCCTTCGCGGACCGCGTCGCTGATTCAGAAGTGCGGCTCTGCGACGGCAATTTTTGAAGAGCGGTGGGAAGCCCTCGCCGGAATCCGCGGAATCAGCGAAGAACTCGCCCGCAAAATTGCGGAAGCCGCGCATTCCTCCATGCTCGATGAAGAGCTGGACCGCATTGCGCTCGGCGGCGTTGAAGTTGTCACCCGCGCGGATGCGGCGTATCCGGAACAGTTCGGGGAGATGGAGGACGCTCCGCTTTGTCTTTACATCTGCGGTACGCTTCCGGAGACGATCGGGACGCAGTCAATCGCGATTGTCGGTTCCCGCCGTGCGACGGTTTACGGGATGCGCATGGCGCAGCATATCGCCGAAGCCGCCGCATTCTCCGGCTGGAGCGTCGTTTCCGGACTGGCGCTCGGCATTGACGCCGCCGCGCACAAGGGCACGATGAATGCAAACGGCAAGACTGTTGCGGTTCTCGGCGGCGGCTTGATGAAGATTCAGCCGCAGGAGCATGTTCCGCTTGCGCGCGACATCATCGCGAAGGGCGGCGCGGTCATCACCGAATTTCCCATGACGTTTCCGCCGACGCGTCACTCGTTCCCGATGCGCAACCGGATTATCTCGGCGCTCTCTCTCGGAACGGTTGTCGTGGAGGCCGGGCTTCACAGCGGGGCTTTGATTACCGCCTCCGCCGCGCTTGAACAGGGCAAAGCGGTCTTTGCGATTCCCGGCAATGCCGACTCGGAACTTTCGTCGGGCTGCAACAATCTGATCCGCAACGGCGAAGCTCAGCTTGTCACCAGCTTTGAAGATGTGCTGGAATCCATGGATTTTCTGCCGGGCTTTTCGGAACGCGAGCTTCCGTTCACCGCGAAGGAGGATACGGCGGAAGAGAACCGGTTCGAGGATGAAGTCGATGCGTCTCTGCCTGAAAGCGACCGCCGGATTCTTGAATTTCTGAAGAAAGGCGAAGCGTCGTTTGACGCGATTTCCGCGGGAACCGGCATCAGCGCCGGCGAGCTCTCCCGGAAACTCGTCGCCCTTGAAATATCCCATAAACTCAAGCGCACGCCCGTCGGCTATGCAAGAACGCGCTGAAAACAAGAGAGGTGTTTATGAAACTTTCGATCATCATTCCCGTTTACAACGAAGAAAACTACATTGACGCGGTGATTGAACGGGTTCGCGCCGTTCCGTTCCAGCCGGAAATCGAGCTGGAGCTTATTGCGGTCGACGACTGTTCCACGGACAAGACCCCCGAGCACCTGAAAGTCTGGGCGGACAAGGGAATCGTCAAGGTGTTCCGCCATGACGTCAACAAGGGCAAAGGCGCGGCGCTCCACACCGGTTTCGCTCAGGCGACGGGGGACGTCGTCGTGGTTCAGGACTCCGATTTCGAGTACAATCCGAACGAACTCCCGAAACTTCTCGTTCCGATTCTGGATGGACGCGCGGACGTCGTTTTCGGCGCGCGCGCAAGTTTCGTCGGCAGCGAGTGCCACCGGGTGATGTACTACTGGCATTCGGTCGTGAACAGCTTCCTGACCCGTCTGTGCAACATGCTTGCCGATCTCACTCTGCACGACATGGAGTGCTGCTACAAGATGTTCAAGCGTGAGTATCTGCAGAAGATCACGCTTCGCGAGAAGCGTTTCGGTTTCGAGCCGGAAGTGACGATCAAACTTGCGCGCCAGCATTGCCGCATGTACGAAGTGACGGTTTCCTACTCGGGCCGCACGTACCAGGAAGGCAAGAAAATCAACTGGAAGGACGGCGTTTCCGCTCTCCGCTGCATTCTCAAGTATGGCCTTCTGCGGATGAACTGAACCTCCGTTTCGCGGTGTTTTCTCAGGGGAACCGCGCGTCCGGCATGCGGAACGCATGTTGAAGAACGCGCGGTTTCTTTTTTTTGATTTTTTTTCAGAACAGGGGGTTGACAAAATCGGGGGAATGTGCTATAATTAATGCTGTTGAAACGATACAACAAGATATAAACAGCGGAGAGATGATGAGAACACGAATCAAAGATATCGCGGAGCGGGTCGGGGTTTCGACTGCGCTGGTTTCGATGTATCTGAATCATCATCCGCTTTCTGCGCGAATGGCGGAGAAGACGAAACGCAGAATTGATGAAGCGGTCCGCGAGATGAACTACCAGCCGTCGGCCGCGGCGCGTTCCCTGAAGAAAGGGAAAAGCAGAACGCTTGGACTTGTGATCGGCGATATCGCGAGCGTGTATTCCGGTTTTTATTCGCAGATGCTTCTTCAGGAGGCGGACAAGCGCGGGTATCAGCTTCTGATTTCGCTGACGCTGTATGATAAGAAGAAAGAACAGGAATGTCTGCGGAACCTCATCAACCGTCAGCCGGACGGGATTCTCTATTCGCTGGAGCTGGATTCGGACGCGGATGCGCCGATTCCGGAATATCTGCAGAGCTATCCGATTCTGCTGACGCAGTATCATAAGTCCTACAACCTGGTTCTTGAGGATTTCCGTCCCGGCTTCTGCTGTGCGTTTGAACTGCTTGAGGAAAAGGGAATCCGCCATGCATTGCTCATCTGCGAAGGCGGGCGCATGCCGGTCGAGGATGCTGTGGAGTGCGCGAAACCGTATGGAATCACCATGGAGGCGGTGTCGTATGAATCCATGGAGCAGGTTCTTTCCGTTGCGCAGGACCGGAAAGCGTGCATTTTCTTCTTTACGAGCATTTCCGCGCGCAAATTCCTGATTTACTGCGGCGAGAAAGGCGTGAAGAACGTTCCGCCGCTGTTTTTCAATTATTCCCTGCCGTTTGATTATTTTGAATCGCCGGATGTGCTAGG
>URNE01000116.1 GCA_900549045.1 uncultured bacterium
TGCGCCCTGCACAGAACGAAGGTTTCCAGCCAAACTGCTACATGACCGATAAGCAGTTGGCACAGGCTACTTTCGCCCTCCACATTCTCCCCGGTCTCAATGCGGCGGGGGTGTGCCCCGAGGAGCTTTTTGCGCGAATCGAACTGGAAATTGAATCTGCCGACAACGCCGCGCGGATGCGAGTCCTTGCGGCGGCGTTTGAAATCCTGACGCGCATCGCCTCCCCCGCCCCCAAACCGGAAGGTTCGACGGCGGAGCGGGTCAAAGCGGTGATTGAGCGGAACTTCACAAATCCGGAACTCAACGTCGACCGCATCGCGGAGCTTCTCGGCCTCCACCGCGTCACCCTTTCACGCGCGTTTTCCGCGTGTTACGGGCATTCGGTCATTGAACATCTCATCGCCTGCCGGGTGAATCATGCGCTGCATCTGCTCAAAGATCCGCGCAGGAGCATCGAAGAGACCGCACGGGCGAGCGGCTTTTCCTCGCCGGAATATTTCGCCCGCACCATCCGCCGCATCACCGGAAGCTCCCCCGCGAAACTGCGGGGGAAATAAAACACGCTTTACTTTTCAGCGACAACTTCAAAGAACGGAGTCGGACCGTGCTTCAGTTTCGCCATGTCAAGCGCGAACTTCCAGCCATCGGCGGAGCGGACGAGCGGGATTTCCTCCTTGCGCTCTCCGGTCAGGCTCAGCGCATAACAGCGCAGTTTTTCCGCGCGTCTGATTTCAATCTCATACTCGCCGCACTGATAGAGAATCGGGAGTGTGCCGATGACGCGCAGATGAACACCGCTCGGGTCGTGCTGCATATTCGTGTTCGCCACTCGCGTGGAGAGAACCAGAACCATGCGCCCCGATTCCGTCAGAGCCTTGTTGTCGACAGATGCAAGACCGATCAGCGAATTGACACTGTTCTTTTTGACGTCGATCGTATTGAGCTTCTCCGTTTTTCCGGCAGTCAGCGCGACGGCTTCGCTCTTCGGCGTGACGACTGTCATTTTCTTCTCTTTGGCGAACATGGTGATCTCGCCCGTTTCGCTCTGATAAATCTGCTTCGCAAGATCGGTGATGTTGTCTTTGGGAAGAATTCCGCGCGAACGCATGGTTTTGACCAGAGCTTCGAGCGAGGAATCGGCCGCGGCGGTCTCCTTCGCGGCGGCGTACCAGCCGTGCCAGACGATTTCTCCGCTTCCGGCAGGAGCGATCGTCATATCCGGTCCGCCCGGCTGCGGGACGCGGTCGTAACGCGGAAGATCGGTGAAGAGCGATGCGGCTTTCGTCAGAAGAGTGATACGGCTTTGCGTCGGCGCAAGCGCATTCGCGCTGCTGCCCGGACGGAACACGTAGTTTTTGCTCAGCGCGACTGCGACATTGTGTTTTGCCGGCGCAACGTCGCGGCGCAGGAAGAACAGCGAGGAGAGAAACTCTCCGGCACGCAGAACGGGGTTGTTCGCGACCTCGAACGAACTTGCGCGCTTATCGTTCGTCAACGCAACGGCGCCTGAATGAATTGCCAGAGAATCCCAGTCGTTCAGCGCGGCATAAGCGTCAAGCGCAACCGGTTTTTCATACTGGAACGGATTCCGGAAACAGTAGTTGTGCTCGTTGAAGAAGAACGGACGCCCGTAGATATGCTGTCCGAAACGGCGGCGGAAGACGTTTGCCGCCTCCGCGATCGAACTCACCTGGCTCACGCTCGCGCCCGGCTGTTCCCCGCCGTCCGGATGACAGTGGTAGCCGTGACCGTCGACGATCTGCACGCTCTCCCACGACACAGCCGCACAACGGAGCGCGGGCATCGGACATTGAAGCGTCAAGCCCTTGTAACCGCAATCCCTCATGACCTGATCGCAGAAACGGTAGGCGTCCTTCATGCATTCGTACCAGAATTCATCGTAATCCACGCGCAGCTGCGAGCGGTCCCAGAAGACCGGGAGCCGCGGATTCGCCATCGTCGCGGCGGAGTGCGGATTCTTCTCTTTCGGAAGCGCTGCGTATTTTTTCCGGAGGAAGCCGCGCCATTTTTCCTTGAGAAAACGGTATTCCGCCGGATACGCGTTCTCCATTTTGCGGGTCAGCTCAACCGCAAGCCCGAGCTCGTTGTAATATTCCATTGCAATGAAGACGGGATCGTCCTTCCACGCGAGCTTGGTGTAAGGGTTCACATGATTGAGAATCTTCCGGCTGACTTCCGCGAAGCGGGCGCGGATTTCCGGCTCTCCAAGCAGAAAAAGAATCTTGTTCGCATTCCGCTTTTCCGTCGTCAGAAAACGGTTCTGCGAGGGGACGTAAAGAGCAAAAGCGAAAATATTGAACTGAAGATAAATTCCCTGCTGCTTCATCTCATAAATCAGACGGTCCCAGCGGTCCAGATAGCGCGGAAGCGGTTTCTGATCCTCGCGGGAATCCGTCATGACCCACTCGTCGAATCCGTGCATGCGGAACAGATTGTAACCTTGCGCGCGGACGGCGCGGGCGTACTCGGCGGCGAGGAACGGGAAATCGCGGTCGCTTGAAGTCTTCCAGACTTTCTCATCCACATCGCTGGAGAATCCGAAGAAACGCTGCGGCGCAGAATTCTTCTCGAAGGCGATATGCCCCTCCGGAGTCAGAACGGCGCGTCCGTATTTGCCTGCGGGAGCATCAATGATGGAGGAAAGGTCGAGCGCGCTTCCCTTCTTCACCGCGAGCTTTGCGGTATCGATCGGATAATATCCCTCTTTTGCCGTGAAACGTTGCGGAGCCGGAGGCGGCTGGACCGGACCCCAGAAGAGTTTCCAGCCTTCGGAACCGGCAAGGACCTTGACCGCCAGCAGGTTCTTCCCCTTCTTCACCGGAAGAAAGACGAGATGATTGGATGCGGAAACAGGAGATTTCTGATTGCCTTCCGCCATCGTCGAATAGACCAGTTTGCCGTTGAGGTGGATCTCCATGTACCAGTCCGCCCCGAACCCGACGGGGATCTGAGCATCGACGGGGGATTCGAACTCGTTGTAGAGCATCGCGGGATCCGAGTGACGCTTGCGCGTGGCTCCGGCTTCCAGACGCAGATTGATTTTGCTCTCTTTAAGCGAGGACGGCGCGTTCACCGCAACCGGCTTCACCGTCTTCTCCTTGATTCCGGGCAGTTCGGCGGGAATTGCGTCAAACGCCTTGACCGCGGGATCAACAAGCCCGAACAGCGTCCATTTCTCCGAAAACGGAGGCTGAACAGGTTTGATGTCGCTCAAATTGAACAGAACCATTTCGGAGAGCGTCACTTTGCCGTCCAGTTCGCCGATGTAGAACGAGAGCACGGGCGGATCTTCCGGATCGTCACTCTCCAGTCCGGGAATGATTTCAACGAAAAGTTTCTGTTCCCCCCGACGCAGCGGAACCCATTTGATGAACCCGAGGTTTTTCGGTTTTCTGCGCATCCGGTAGGAGATCACAACCGGACGGGTCTGCGGCTTTTCACAGTTGACCGTGAAGTAAAGACGGTACGTTTCGCCGACTTTCAGATTCCGCAGAGCCTGCTGAAGTTTCAGCAGACCGGAATTGCGGCTCTTCTGCACATTCAGCTCAACTCCTCCGTTTTTCGGAGTGACCGTTCCGATCTTCCCCTCCACTTCCCAGTGCGCCATTCCGGATGAAAAATCCGGATTCGCAAGCAGATTCCGGAGCTCCCCGGCTCCGGCGAGACACGCTGAAACAAACATCAGCGCCATCAGTGCGATTTTTTTCATGATTTTTCCTTTTTTGTTATTGTGGAACCCGGGTTTTAATATAACACTTCCGTTTTCTCCGCACAATAACAGAATAGTATGAACTATGGGAGAATAGTATTTTTCCCCTGAAAAACAAAATCACCCTTCCTGACGGGCTCTCCGCTCCGGAACGCTTCAGGCGTGATGCCGGTCTGCTGACGGAAGACGCGGCACAGATAGCTGGCGTCGTAAAATCCCGCCGCATCCGCGATCGAGCTGAGTTTCATTCCCGTGCATTCCAAAAGGCGGACCACGTAATTCATACGCAGATCATTGAGGAATTTTCCCGGAGTGATGCCGCAGCGTTTCCGGAAGTACGCCTGAAAATATTTTGTGCTCATCCGGCAATGCTCCGCAAGTTTTTCCACGCTCATTTCCGCAATGTTTTCGCTTGCCCAGTTGGAGAGTCCGCGCAAAAACTCGTCCGAACCTGCCGACGCCTTGTCGCAAATGTCGCGTTCCAGATCCAGCAGCATCACGGTTGCGATTTTGCGGAGTTCGCAGAAGTTCAGTTCGTTGTGCAGAGCGCGGCGGAAAAGCGTATGAAATTCCTCCACAATTTCCGAATTCCGCGAAAGCTGATGCACAGGCCCGATCTCCAGAATCCGCTTGAACACATGCTCCGCAAGCGGTCCGCGGAAACCGATGTAGATGAAGCTGTAAAAGCACTGGTCCGGATTGTAGAATTCATACTTCTCATCCGGCGTAATGAAAAAACACTGTTCCGGTCCCACCTCATATTCCTGTTTTCTGCCGTCTGGCTGTTTGTTGATGAAGCGGACCTTTCCGCGCTGGGTGTACTGGAGAATATGGAACGGCCCCCCGCCGATGATCCGCAGAAGCAGATCCGGCGTCTTGTAGTACCGCTCTCCCGCCTGAATCCGCCGGTCGCCCGCAGTCGATATCGTCGCGGGATTCACATCGCCGCATTTGTTTTCCCGCCGGAAATCAATCCAGATATTCTGTCCGTCACAGTCGTCAAAATAGATTTGCTGCATGAGACCTCCCTGTTTACCGTACTATAGCACCGCGGAAAAGAAAAAAAAGTGGAGGAAATACTATTTTCCCATGTATCGTACTTTCTTATTATTGCGGCGCGGAAAACACCGGGATATATTATTCACGCAAACGGAAAATCACAAAAAAGGAGCAAAACTCATGCCTGTTCAGTTCGATCGGGAAAAGAAAATTTTCCTGTGCAGCACAGATAAAATGTCCTATGCGTTCGGCCTCACGGAAGACGGAATCCCCGTCAATCTGCACTGGGGCGGAAAGATTGACGAAATCGGCGATCTCCCCTCAACCGACACCGTCGCCTGGTTCCGCATCAAGGTCTACAACCTCCGCGCAAAACTCGGAAGATACGAGTATTCCGCAGCAAACCGTCTCTACTGCTACGAACCCCACCTCAAACTTCTCGAACCGGATCAGACACTGAATCTGAAGTACCGCGGCCACACGCTCGAAAACGAAAATCATCTCATTGTCACTCTTTTCGACGAAGCCTCCTCGCTCGCGGTTCTCCTGCACTACGAACTGTTCCCCGAACTCGACCTCATCCAACGCCACACCGAAGTCGTCAACGAAGGCTCCGCGCCTCTCCGTTTTGAAACGCTCTTCTCCGCCGCATGGAGCCTCCCGCGCGGAAACGCGCCGCGCCTCACAACCCTTCAGGGCGAATGGGGACAGGAGTACCGCGTCCGCCGCGCCGAAGTCGCGCCCGGACAGCGCGTGCTCGAAAGCCGCATTGGAATCAGCAGTCATGCAACGGTCCCCTTCTTCGCGTTCGATCCGGGCAACGCGGATGAAAATTCCGGCGACGTCCACTTCGGCACACTCCTCTGGAGCGGCGACTGGAAGTTCATCGTCGAGCGCGACGTCTACGGAGAAACCCGTGTTTCCGGCGGACTGAACAACTATGACTTCGAGCTCACGCTCCAACCCGGCGAACATTTCGAAACGCCCCGTTTCCTCGCCGGATTCACCCGCGGCGGATTCGGTGAGATGACCCGCACCGTTCACCGCTTCAGTGCAAAGCACCTCAGCTCAAAATACTGGGCGCAGCGTCCCCGCCCCGTCGTCTTCAACACATTCTCCTGCATCCGCCGCACAGAACTCACCGAACAGGGAGTTCTCGACCTCATCCCCAAAGCCGCCGAAGTCGGATGCGAACTCTTCATCATCGACGACGGCTGGCAGACCGACGTCGGGAACTGGACGGTTCATGCGAAAAACTTCCCCAACGGACTCAAGAAGATCGCCGAAAGCGTCAAAGCCCACGGCATGAAGTTCGGTCTCTGGATGGAATTCGAAGTCGTCGTTCCGCAGAGCCGTCTCTGGACCGAACGTCCGGAATGGGTTCTCGGCGACGGCGCGGCGCAGCTCAATCTCGCCCGGGAAGACGCGTTCGAATATATCTGTGACACCATCCGCACGCTCATCCGCGAAAACGACATCGCATACTTCAAAATGGATATGAACCATTACCTTTTCGTCCCCGCGTTCCATGAACACCGGCGCGAAATCAAAACAAAGTACATGCTCAACTTCTACCGCCTGATGCGCCGTCTCAACGAGGAGTTCCCGCAGGTCATTTTCGAAAACTGCGCAAGCGGAAGCGGACGCTGCGATCTCGAAATGGACCGCTATTTCTGCCGCACCAACCGCAGCGACAACCAGGACACGCTTGACGTTCTCGACATCGAGGAGGGCTATTCCTACCTTCATCATCCGCGCATGGCGGGCGGCGGCTGCCAGATCAGCAGGAACTACACCTACGTCATCAACCACCGCGTCATTCCGCTCTCCTTCATGGCACACGCCGCGCTCATGGGCTGGCCATCGCTCGGAATCGACCTCAACAAGAGCACGCCGGAGGAGATCGAAGAGTGCAAAGCCTACCTCGCGCTGAACCGTGAAATCCGTCACATCATCGCAGGCGGCGAACTCTACCGCATCGCCTCCTGGCATCACGACCGCCATGCAGCATTCGAATTCGTTCTTCCGGATCGCTCCGAAGCTCTCCTCTTCGTCTTCTCGCACGCGCTGCAATACGGAGAACAGCTGCCGAACATCCGTCTTCAGGGACTCGATCCGCAGACCGCCTACGCGATTGAATGCCACGGCAAAAAGACCGCGGGAGACTTCTATCATCAGTACACATCTCTCGAAGCCCCGGAACGCATGACCGGACGCGGACTCGCCGAGATCGGAATCCATGTCCCGCTCGAAGGCGATTTCGACAGCCGGATTTATCACCTGAAGGCAATCTCGAAAAAAGCTTGAACAAACACGGGTGGATGTTACGATTCTCCCATTAAAAAGAAAAAATTACCATTGACATTCAATGGCGTGAATAGTATA
>URNE01000117.1 GCA_900549045.1 uncultured bacterium
TCGGAGAGAAAAACGTCCTGATATGCGCAGTAGCGCAGATTGAAATGAAACGCAAAGAATCCCGTTCCTTCTCTGAAATGGAATGCGAGCGGGAATCCGCAACTGAAAAAATAGAGGTGTCCCGGTTTCATTTCGAGCTGTTCCCCGGTTTCGTAATTGCTGATGACCGAAGGTTTCCCGTTTGAGAATGAAACGGCAAAGAGGCGGTTGAACGGGTAGCTGTTTCTGGTATTGCATTCAAAATTCGCAAACGAAGATTCATGAAGTTCCAGATTCAGCTGGTTCGCATAACTGATCATGACCGTGTTGAAAAGAACGCCGTTTTTATCGGTTACAGTTTTCATAAAATCGCAAGTTTTTTTCTTGTTTTCCCATTGTTTTTATTGAGTTTTCCGTGTATAATATAGCAAAGAACGGCTAGAATGTCAATAAACAGAGGAATGAAAATAATGAAAAAAGAGATTTCAGAACAAACGGCCGGAAACGTCATGAAAAACAATTCGGCGGCGCATCGTGCCGCCCGTGGGAGAAAATCCAACAGGTTCACCCTTATAGAGCTCCTCGTGGTAATTGCGATCATCGCAATCCTTGCCGGCATGCTTCTGCCCGCCCTGAATGTGGCAAGAGCAAAGGCAAATGCGATCAGCTGCGCCGGAAATTTCAAGCAGATCGGGCTTGGTGTTGCAATGTACGGATCGGACAACGGCGACTATCATGTTCCCGCGTACCTGGACGAGATGATGCCTGATGTCGACAACAATGTCAACTGGGTCATGATGCTCTGGCCGTATGCGCAGGGGAAGAATTTCCCGAAAAACGGCGCTCCGGACAAAACCGTGTTCATCTGTCCCGCCGGACAGGACGACATTGTCACCTCGGCGAACGGGAGCGACAGGACCCGCAAGATGACCAATCTTGCAATGAACGGGAAAATCACGTACCGCTATGCCGGACAGCCGAACTGGAAGCTGATTCCGAAATGCAGATATCCTTCGAAAACCGCAACCGTATGGGATGTCCTGAAATATTCGCGCGACGGTTTTGGTGTGAGCCGGGATGACGCCGACCGCTCAAGGGCGGTACTCGATGTTCATTCTCTGTCCGTCGTTTACGCGTCGTTTGCCCGCCGCCATTCCGGCTGGTCGGACAACAATCTTTTTGTCGACGGGCATGTTCAGCTTCTGAACAGTTTTCAGGAGGTTCAGGCGTTGAACTGGGCGGAACAATGCATGCGTTACTATGCGCCGTTTGTCATGGAAAACGGTTCGAATCCCTATTGGCCCTGATCGAGGAGAAAAAATGAATAGACTCTTGGCTGCTCTTTTCTGTTCCGTTCTGTCCGCCGGCGCGATGGAAAATCTCGTATTCAACTCCGGGTTTGAAATGGGAACGGACGGTTACGCAATTGTCCGGATTCTGGAACCGGAAGTGAATCCGGACTTGAAATTCCTGCCGCTGAAGACGGATACGGAGAATGCCGCATCGGGCAAGCGCGCGCTCAGAATCGAGAATCCGAACGGGGAATTCTACGAGCTGCACACAAAATCTTTTCAACTGAAACCGGAAACGGATTACACGGTTTCCGTCAAAGCGAAAAGCGACGCTCCCGGGGCGAAAATCCGGTTGATCATTTACAACGTCGTCAACAGCTCCTGGAATGTTCATGCCCGGGTGTGGATGCTTGACAAAGCGTACAAAAATTATTCTTTCACGTTCAACACGGGGAAGAGCGGGACGGAATGGCACATTCAGATTCCGCCTGGAGTACATTACGAGAAGAATGTTCCGCGCGGCTCCACCTGGCTGGATGACCTTGCTGTCTATGAAACCTCCAAAGCCGCGGCCGTTCCGGAAACGGTGCTGGAAGCCTCCGTTTCCTCTTCCGACCGTCTGTACGAGAAGGAGCGGAAGAATGCGAAACGGACTCTGAATGTCTACAACCGGAGCAAATCAGCCGTTCGCCGGAATTTGACGGTCCGCGGATTCGATTCCCTGTCCGGAACCGAGCTTTTCCGCCGTCCGTTTGAAGTGGTTCTGGATGCGGAGAGCGGGAAAAATTTTTCGTTTGATGTGCCTCTGACCCGTTACGGTTCGGTGCGGGTCGCCGTAGACGGCGCGGACCGCTGTTACGAAGGTTTCTATTCGGTTGTCGGCAAATATACGGCGCGTCCGCTTGATCTGATGAAGGAGCCCTGCGTCGGGGTTTGCGGAGGACTCGACTATGCAATTCCGCCGAAGCTTTTCCGCGCGGGGTATCAGGTGGGGAACGCTCCGTTTGAACGCGTTCCGGAAATGCTGTCGCGGCTTGGAGTGCGTCTGATGCGCGAGCACGACGGCGGGATGTCGGCAACCCAGTGGTCGGCGGTTGAGCCGGAGCAGGGCAAGTTTGATTTCACGCATACCGACCGTTCGATGGCGGTTTATAAAAAATACAATATAGAGCTTCTTCCGGTTCTTGGACGCGTCGAGTTCGTTGAGCCGTTCCGCGGCTGGTCGATGAATGAACCGCAGCCGGAATGGGTGCGCAAGCTCAGCAGGCGTGAGGAACCCGACATGGGCGGCGGGAATGCGAAGCATGTCATTCTGCCCCCGCTCGAACTCTGGGAAAAATATGTTTCGGCGGTCGCGGAACACCTGAAGGGAAAGATTCAGGCGTATGAAATTCTGAATGAGCCGAATCTTCATCTCTGGCCGGCAAACTACAACACCTATCTGGCGTCCGCGGTGAAGGCGATCCGCAAGGCGGATCCGGCGGCGAAGATCGCGGCGTTCTGTCTGACCAGCGATTTCGGCGCGGACGGAACGGGCTGGCTGGATGAGTGCATCCGGCTGGGCGGATTCAGAAATATCGACATCGCGGGATTTCATCCCTATTCAAGCCGTGAACTCGCTTCGCCGCTTCCGGCGGATTTGACGATTGAAACCTTCCGGAAACAGGTTCGTGCGGTTGCGGACATTCCGCTTTGGAATACGGAGCTTTATTACCTTTATGATGTGGAGCGCGGCAAGCCGGAGATGAAGCAGAAGGCGTACCATTGCGCATGGCGTTTTCTGGTCGACCTCGGGGAGGGCGTGGGACAGTCTCCGTTTATTTCCTCCAGGCAGATATTCCGGAACGTGCTTGTTCCGGAGTTCCCCGGTTCGTCGCTTTTCGATACGGTCCCGAACGAGAGCGCGGTCGTTTTCAATGCCATGGCGCGCCTGTTCGAGGGGGCGCGCCCTGTCCTGAAACGGAAGTTCGATCAGGGAATCATTCTGTACGGATTTGAACGGCGCGACGGAAGACTGATCGCCGCACTATGGAATTTCCGGTACAGAAAAGGTCTCCGCATGGATTTGCGCGGACTGGAGGTCCTGGATATGTTCGGCAATCCGCTCAAGGCCGGGATTCTTCCGGTTGGAGTCGAGCCCTTCTATCTTCTGCAAGGCGCGATGAGTCGCGGGGAATTCCTGCGGAAACTGGAATCGCTGAAACCGCTTGTCGAGAATCCGGTCGCCGCGGTTCCGCTCCTGCGGATTTACAAAAACGATTTCGGCGAGTTTGCCGTGCTGGAACTGAAAAATGAATCCTCCGATCCGCAGAAAGGCGTTGTCGGGCTCGGCGGCGCGGTCGTGTCAAAGAAACTTACGGCGTTCCGGATCGAACCGGAAAAGAGACTATCCCTTATCGTTCCGGTTGCGTTTGGCGGCACGAACGGAGAGACCGGGGAAATCCGCATCAGCTGCGATTCCCGCATTTCCCGGGTGAAAGCCCGGGTCGTTGAGAGCGGGAACGTTTCCGCCGGAATTCCGATTCCCGCCGGCCCTGCCGTCTGCCGCGTGTTCCGCGAAAACGGAAAACTGGTCGTCGAGGGAACCGTCCCCGATGCAACCGACGCCGGAGTCTCCGGAAAGCGTCCGGCGTGGGAGACCGATTCCGCCGAGCTGTTTTTCGATTTCGATCCGATGCGGTTCGGCGCTCATCCGGAAGTTTATACGGCTGCGACGGCGCGGGCGTTCATCACTCCGCGCGATCCGGAAGGCAAACAGCTTCAGCTTTGGGGGGATTTCTGGAAGGGAAAAAACTGCAAGCTGAAAGTTGTCTCCGATGCGAAGGAGTGGAAGTTCCGTCTTGAGTTCCCGTCCGGGCTTCCGGCTTGCGGTCAAATCGGTTTTGAGATGATCGCCAACGACTCGCAGAAAAAGCGGTTCGGTTCCTGTTTTAACTCGAAACAGGCGTACTGCAACCGTCTCGAATTCGGACTGATTGATTTCAACACAAAGAATAAGGAGATTCAGAAATGAAGACAAAAATGCTCATCAGCACCGGAATGTTCGCCGCCGTTGCGGCGTTTGCGGCACAGCCTGTCGAAACGAAAATCACTCATGAAGGCGTCTGGAAAAACGCGGAGGGCGTCTACACCCAGAATTACCCCGGACATGATTACGACAGTCTGCTCTTCCGTTTCCTCGCGGAGTCCGACGGCTTTTACAAGCTGAGCGGAGAATTCTGCGGAACGGATCCGGTTCTTGTCTGCGGACTTGTGCAGGTTCCGGAAAAAGAATTTCTGCCGTTTACGCATTATCAGTTTTTCAGAAAGGGGAACGGCGAGTTCCGTGTTTACCAGAACCCCGGACCGAAGAACACGCTGAAGTTCCGCAATCTGAAAGTGGAACGTCTGGAGGAAGCCGATCTGAAAAAGAATCTGATCCCGGACGGAGAATTTGAATCCGGAGCCTGGAAACCGTTCTGGCGGAAAGGGCGTTGGGGCGACCAGGAGGCGGTGAATGTTTCCGCGGCCTCCGATTTCCTTCAGGGCAGGAACAGCCTGAAAATGGGCGAACCTGCAAAAGGCAAAGTCAACGCGCTTGTTTCGCGCCACATGCCCGCCCGTTCGAATCAGACGGTTGTCATG
Source organism: uncultured bacterium (assembly GCA_900549045.1). Lineage (GTDB taxonomy): Bacteria > Verrucomicrobiota > Lentisphaeria > Victivallales > UBA1829 > UBA1829. The sequence goes on from URNE01000117.1 coordinate 4,896, forward strand.
ACTCTCTGGGCGAAGGCGGATACCCCGCAGCCGTTGCGCCTGAATCTGGATTTTGAGCAGCAGTTCGGCAAACATCTTTACCAGCTGAAGACGGTTGCCCTGACTCCGGAGTGGAAAGAGTACACGTTTGAGTTCAAGACTCCGGAGCTTGAAAACAAACGTATTCAGCTTCATCTCCAGCGGGAAAGTTTCCCGGGCGATGTCTGGATCGATCACGTGGAATTCCGGGAAAAATAATAGTTTCCCTGTTTGAGAGAGTGTTTCCGCGCCGCCTCGGAGACGGCGCGGATTTTCCCGTTCGGGAGTCCGGTTCAGCGCATTGCCCAGAAGAGCCCGCGGAGCAGAATTTCAAGGATCTGCGGAGTCCGTTCGAAATCTTCGAGGTTGTGTCCAAGCGAAGAGTAGAAGACGCGTCCTTTGCCGTAATGACGTGTCCAGACAACCGGCATGACCGTTCCGTCGATCCACGGAGCATGCTCTCCGTTGAAACGGGTGGTGGCGAGCACATGATTGCCGGGATCGGTGTGCATGTAATACTGTTCGCTGTGAACGGGGAAATCGCTGATTCCGGCGAGGAGCGGATTTTGAGGCTCCACGATATTCACGACATAGTCAACGGCGTTTCCCGGATGCGCAACCCATTGTCCGCCGACCATGAACTGGTAGTCTGTATGTTCCCGGAAGGCGTCGCCCATTCCGCCGTGCCATCCTCCGATGCCGGTTCCGCTGGCGACGGCGTTCAGAAGCCCTTTTGCCGCTTCGCCGGGAATGGCTCCCATGGTCCAGACGGGAACAATCAGGTCATATTTTTTGTTGAGTTCCGGATCGGTCAGGCATTCCATGGAATCGAAAATATCCACGTGAACATCTTTTGAACGGAGGCGTTCCGCGATGAGATCCGAGGTTCTGACGGGGTCGTGTCCGGACCATCCGCCGCGGAAGATGAGACAGTTTTTCATGGTAGTATCCTTCATTTGATTTCTCCTTCTTTGAGTCCGGAATCCAGCGGTTCCGGGCGGATGCAGGTGCTTTGCACCGTTGCGGTTTTTCCGGATTCCGCGGAGTCGAGGATGGAACACATGACATCAAGGACATGGTATGCCAGTTCGCCGGATGCGCGGTGCGGACGCTTTTCCTTAATGGCTGCGGCCATATCGGCGAGTCCGAGAATGCGGGTGTTGTCGTTGTAGATGAATGCGTTGTCGGCGTCGCTCCAGTTTGAGGTGAGGCCGGCGCGGAAGAAGCGGATGTTTCCGCTGAATGAGTTCGGGTCGGGTTCGGCGAGGCTTCCTTCGGTTCCGTAGTATTCAATTGCGCAGTTGATCGAGTGCTTCCAGACGTCAAAACTGGTGGTCAGGGAGATTACCGCGCCTTGTTCAAAACGGAGAATCGCAGAAATATGGGTGTCGATTTTCACGGGGAAGGTTTTTCCTTCGTTGACCTTGGTGCCTTTGCGCAGATCGGTGGAACGGGTGGTCATTGCGGTGACTTCGCGGACCGGACCGAGGACGTTGATGAGCGCGGTGATGTAATACGGCCCCATGTCAAAGAGCGGTCCGCCGCCTTTCTGATAGTAGAATCCGGGAGCCGGATGCCAGCTTTCGTGTCCGTGGCAGAGCATGAATGCTGTTCCGGCGACGACTTTCCCGATGAGGCCGGAATCAATGAGACGGCGGCTCTGCTGGTGTCCGCCGCCGAGAAATGTATCCGGCGCGCAGCCGGTGCGCAGACCTTTTTCTTTTGCTTTTGCCAGAACTTTCTGGGCGCTCTCCCGGTCGAGGCTGAACGGTTTTTCGCAGTAAACGTGTTTTCCCGCTTCAAGTGCGCGCAGGTTGATTTCAGCGTGAGACTGCGGAGTTGTGAGATTCAGGATGACTGCGATTTCCGGATCTGCGAGGATCTCCTCCACGGAGCATGCCTTGATTCCGTATTGAGAGGCCCGGTTTTCCGCAGATTCTCTGCACAGATCGGCGCACGATGTGACCATGATCTGCTTTGCAAAGACCGGTGCATTCTTCAGGTAGATGCTGCTGATGTTGCCGCATCCGATCAACCCGACTTTCAGCATAAAAAATCCTTTCGTTGAAGTTTCCGCCGGGACGCTGTGGCGGTTTGCATCCCGGTTCCCTGCGGATAATATAGCGTGCAGGCGTTTTTCCGCAATGGACAAAATTTTCAATTAAA
>URNE01000118.1 GCA_900549045.1 uncultured bacterium
CCAGTTAAGATCTCGTGCAATGTCTGAACATATAATATAGTCTCCATTCGTTCCGACGTTTGCTGGAGATTGCTCTTTTGTGTGTCCGTCTTGATGATTTTGCCGATCTTTTCAAAAAGCCGGATGTTCCGGTTTCGCTGTATCGCGAAGAACCGGAGCACCCGCGCCAGAGAGCGAGGAAAAAGAATTTTTCCTGATTATTTCCCGAGTTTTTCTTCCCAGAAGGCTATCTGGGAGGCAACCTGGTCGTAACCTGTTCCGCCGTAAGACTTCCGGAGGGTGACGGCCGAGACGGGCGAGAAGAGCTTCAGCATCGCTTCGTCCGCTTCCGGAATGACCGACTGCATTTCCGCGAGAGAAAGGGCGTTCATCGCCTTGTTGTTTTCCGCGCAGTACTTCACCAGCGCGCCGACTTTGTGGTGTGCATGGCGGAAAGGAACACCTTTTCGGACAAGCGCTTCCGCAAGGTCTGTCGCCATGAGTCCGGGGTCGGAGGCGGCGTCGAGCATACGCTCCGGCTTGGTCTTCATGGTCTCAATCATCGGCGGATAGACGGAAAGAATGCCTTTTGCGGTGTCGATGGAATCGAAGAGCGGCTCTTTGTCTTCCTGAAGGTCGCGGTTGTAGGTCATGGGAAGACCTTTGCAGATGGTCAGCATGGCGGTGAGATTGCCGTACATGCGTCCGGTTTTGCCGCGCGAAATTTCCGCAATGTCGGGATTCTTCTTCTGCGGCATGAGACTGGAGCCGGTGCAGAAGGCGTCCGAGAGTTCAATGAACTGGAATTCCTGCGACATCCAGAGGATAATATCTTCGGAAAGACGCGAGATGTGCATGGAGAAAATAGCAAGGGCTGAAAGCAGTTCGCATGCGAAATCGCGGTCGGCGACGGAATCCATGCTGTTGCGGGTGCAGGCGGGGAAGTCGAGAACCTTGCGTACGAATTCGCGGTCGATGGGCAGGGTGGAGCCGGCGAGCGCGCCGGAACCGAGCGGCATGACGTTGAGGCGCGTGCGGCAGTCGGTGAGACGTCCGATATCGCGGTCGAACTGCTCGATGTATGCGAGCATGTGATGAGCGAAAAGGACCGGCTGGGCGTGCTGCATGTGCGTGAAGCCCGGAAGAATAGTGGTCTTGTTCGCTTCCGCCTGAGCGAGCAGAGCGTGCTGAAGATGACGGATTCCGTCGATGATTTCGAGAATCTCGTCGCGCAGATAGAGACGGGTGTCGAGCGCGACTTGATCGTTTCTGCTGCGTGCGCTGTGGACGCGTGCGCCTTCATCGCCGAGCAGCCGGATGAGTTCCGTTTCGATGTGCATGTGAATGTCTTCGAGGGCAACGTCGAATTTGACTTTTCCCTCTTCGATCATTTTCCGGACTTCATCGAGCCTGGCGATGATGTCTTCGGCGGATTTTTTCGGGATAATACCGGTTGCGCCGAGCATGGCTGCATGAGCTTTGCTGCCCATTATGTCATGCTTATAGAGCCGTTTGTCAAACGAGATCGATTCGGTGAAATCCTGCACGCTTTTTGCCGCGCCCTGCGAAAATCTTCCGCCCCACAGTGCCATATTCAAAACTCCTTGAATTTATTGTTGTTTAAAATATAGCACGGTTCCGCGGAAAAACAACAGCGCGTCGAGGCGAATTCATCATTTATTTGAAGTGCGCATTTCATGCTTCGCCGGAACGGAGGAGATCATCGAAGTAGCGGATGGTCAGCTTCAGTCCCTCTTCCAGATGCGTGGTGGGCTTCCAGCCGAGAATCTGCTGCGCTTTCGTGATGTCCGGACGGCGCTGGCGCGGGTCGTCGGAAGGCAGGGGACGGAAGACGATTTCCGAATTCGAGTTTGTGAGTTTCCGGACAAGTTCGGCAAGCTGCAGCATGGTGAATTCGCCGGGGTTGCCGATGTTGATCGGACCGGTCACTTCGTCGCCGGTATTCATCATGCGGACCATTGCGTCGATGAGGTCGGTGCAGTAACAGAAACTGCGGGTCTGCGAGCCGTCGCCGTAAATTGTGATCGGTTCGCCGCGCAGCGCCTGCAGAATGAAGTTGCTGACGACGCGTCCGTCGTTCGGGTGCATGTTCGGGCCGTACGTGTTGAAAATGCGCACGATTTTGATGCGGAGGCGGCACTGGCGGTAATAGGACATGAAGAGGGTTTCTGCGGCGCGTTTGCCTTCATCGTAGCAGGCGCGTTCTCCGATGGGGTTTACGTTGCCCCAGTACTCCTCGACCTGCGGATGAACATGCGGATCACCGTAGACTTCCGAGGTGGAGGACTGCAGGATTTTGGCTCCGATGCGTTTGGCGAGCCCGAGCATGTTGATTGCGCCGTGGACGCAGGTCTTGACCGTCTGGACCGGATCCCGCTGATAGTGGATCGGGGAGGCGGGGCAGGCGAGATTGTAGATTTCATCCACTTCAACATAGAGCGGGAAGGTGACGTCGTGGCGCAGAACTTCAAACCTGTGGTTGTCCAGAAGGTGCTCGATGTTGCGTTTGCAGCCTGTGAAAAAGTTGTCGGCGCAGATGACGTTGTGTCCGTCGTTCAGCAGGCGTTCGCAGAGGTGCGAACCGAGAAATCCGCCTCCGCCGGTAACCAGGATGTTTTTACGAATCATATTTACCCCTGTTGCAGTTTCATGGTATCTGCTGCAAGATACCATGAAACTGCGCGCGTGTCAAGCGCGATTCGGAAAAATCTTCAGGAAACATGTCCCTGAATGATGCGGAGGAGACGCGGACTGAGAATTTCACGGCGGTCGTCGTCGACAAGACTGAAGCGGTTGCCGTCGTTGGGCGTGCTGAGGTAATTCCAGACGCAGTAGGGAATGCCGTGTTCGATCAGAAGCGAGATCATGTCGCGCATCCAGTTCTCGCGGTATTCGAGCTTGCAGTGGCGGATCGTGCCGAATTCGCCGCACCAGAGAATCTTGTCGGGGTGGCTGCGGACGAATTCGAGTGCGCCGTTCAGTTCCTTGCGCATGTACCGGATGTCCATGCGGTCGCAGTCTGCGTAATCGCCGACGTCCTGACCGACTGTGGTGCGGAATTCGCGGTACTTCTGAATGTCGCCGGGCCATTCCATCGCGCGGTTGTAGAAGAGGGGGAGCGCCTGGAGGACGCCGCGCTGGTGGGTGAATTCGATCGGAGCGTAGTTGTGGAAGGTGTAGATGATGTTGTCGTCGTCGAACAGCTGCAGATCTTTGAGCGTGTTCGGGCTGTTCCAGCAGGTGCTGCCGATGATGATTTTGCGTGTCGGGTTGAGCTTGCGCAGTTCGTCGACGGTGCGTTCGGCAAGGCTGTTCCAGAGTTCGGGCTTGACGTCGCGGATTTCGTTCATGAGTTCAAATGCGACGCCGGGCTTGTCATGGAAGCGTTTTTCAAATTCAATCCAGAGGGCGACGAAACGGTTCTGGAGTTCGGCGTCGTCGAGGAGTGCGACAGGTTCCGCAATGTCGCAGTAGTTGCCGACGGCCTTGTGGAGATTGAGGACGGCGTTCAGTCTGTACTTTTCGCACCAGGATATGAAGTTCGCGACGAGCTCGAACATGCGGTCGCGGTAGTGATACGGGGAATCTTCCATGACAATCTGGTCGAATCCGAGACGGATGTGGTCGAGCCCATAGGAGGCGATCCGGGCGACGTCCTCTTCGGTGATGTAGCTTTCAAAGTGCTCGAAATCGCCGATGGTGAGCGGCAGTTTCCATTTGTCGGGAAGGACGTTGAAACGTTTGTAGTTTGTGAGCCATCCGCCGATGCCCATGCCGCGGGTGAAGCCGGTGAAGCGTTCCGTTGATGTTTTCATTTTACACTCCTTGAGTTTGTATTGTCCGGAAAGACTGCGGGTACCAGGAAGAGGAAGACGGCGGAGAGCAGGATCGCGCAGGAGCCCAGCAGGTAGAGACTCCGCCAGCGGCTGATCACAAGTCCGTGGAATTCCCAGCTCGAAGCGAGAAGTCCCGAACCGAGGAGCAGCGAAGGAACCACGCGGGCAAGCCCCGTCGCCCCGTAGGAAAATGTTCCGCTGAACGCCATCGCCATGACTTTGTTTCCGGGGGTCGCAAGCTCCATCATTTCAGAGGATGCGAGAATGGAGTTTCCGGCGAGGAGGAAACTGAACATCAGCAGAACCGCGCCGGCGAAACACCACGCCGCAATTCCGCCGCGGTCGAGGAAGAAGAGCGATGTGTTCAGAATGAAATAGAGCAGGTGAAATGTGACGAATGCGCGTCCGGTTCCTCCGAGGAGTTTCACCGTGCGCCCGATTCCGAGATAGCCTAGCAGCATGCCCGTCAGCGCGGCGGCCGACAGAAACACCACGATGTTGTCCGGAGCATGGAGCCCCTTTTTCAGGTAAAGCATGGTCAGCGGAACCGTTCCGAATGTGGAGATGTTGAGCATGAAGAGGTAGAGGGAAAATCCGGTCAGCCCCTTGTTGCCGATTGCGCGGCGGAGGCCGTCGAAGAACCCGAACTTTTCCGGCGCGCGGGCGGGGAACTCCGGAATCCGGGCGACGCAGAGGGCGCGTCCGCAGAACATCAGAGCGGCGGCGAAGATGACGAGCTGCATCTTCCAGAGGGGCGGCTGCGCTCCGAGGAGAGCCCCCGCCGTCACGAGAAACAAAACGGAGGTCAGCTGGTGGCAGAACCGCATCCGGCTGAAGAACGGGGTGCGCGAATCGCGGGTCAGGAAGGTGTCGAGCATCGGATACCAGCCGGCGACAAAGCCGGTCACGCCGAGCGCGAAGAGGAGTACGGCGGTCAGCATCACCGCGATGCCGGCTGCGCCGAACCACGGGGAGGCGGCTGCGAGAAAATACATCAGCGAGGAGAGTGTCAGCACGCGGAGCATCACCGCGCGGTGTCCGTGGCGCATGACCAGATACGCGGTCGGAATCATGCAGAGTCCGTTCAGAAACGGCAGGAACGAGGTGGTGAGCAGCGAAAGCATGTCGCCCGCGCCGAGAGCTCCGGCGAAGAGAATGATGATTGCGCTGTCCGTGAGCACGACTTCGCCGGGGAAGCCGAAGCAGGATGAGAGCACGGCAAGGCGTTCCGCCTTCCGGACGTTTTGCGGGGAGAGTTCCGCGGTCATTTGAGTCTCCGTACCGAGCCGGTGATTTTCAGCGTCGGTTTGATGTTGGTGTGTACTGTCGTCCGGTGTTTCATCATCGGACGGTTCAGAATATAGAATTCGGTCCAGTCGAGAATATCCTGCGGGAGAAACTCGATGCGGTCGAACTGCACGGCGTCGGGCTGTTCCGGAATGACGTCTTCCGGACGGTCGTAGCTCATAATGGAAAGATTGCGGAAGCGGCCCTCCTTGTCGTTGAGGATGAACGCCTTGTAGAAAATCTGGCTGTATTCTCCGGCGAGAAAGAAAACTGCGGTCGGCATTTCATCGACGGAGTCGAAATAGCGGGTGAAGACGTCGCGCATGGTCTCTCCGCGTCGCGCTTCGACATAGTCGATGCGGCAGTCCGGGTTGAGGTTGTGAAGTTCGGCAAAGAAACTGCTCCTGCGGTCGAAACGGGTCGGGTGCGCTTCGCTGAGGTGAACGGCGATGTGGGAGTGTCCGCATTCGTGCAGATGCCGTGCCGCCATGGCGCCGCCGAGAATGTTGTCGGAGGAGATGATGATGTCGGCGTCGCACTTCGTATAAATGGAAATCTGGTAAATCGACGGATTGATTTCGAGTGCGCGGCGGACCGTTTCGTTTTCGGGGACGGAGCAGTAGACGATGACGTCGCTTTCCGCGGTCGCGTCGAAGAATTTCGCCGGGTTCTTGCGGTGGTCGGTTGCAACGCAGGCGAACTCATGATGGGAAAGACGCTGCATGAGCCGCATTCCGTAATGCTGGAGATACGCATGATCCGAAAAATCGAAGATGATGCGGATTTTTCTGCTTGGCTTGTGTGCGTAGTAGCCGTAACGGTTGAGCGCCTCGACGACGCGCTGGCGGGTCGCCGGACGCACCGAAGATTCGTTGTTGAGCACGCGGTAAACGGTCATTGCGCTGACATGAAGTTCACGCGCGAGCTCCTTGAAGTTGATCAGACTGTTTTCGTTTTTCTGTCCCATGCGAATTGTTTCCTTTCCGGAAATTATAAGTAATTTTTACGGAAAAGCAATAGCACGGGACAGCAAAATCAGCTGCTTTTTTGTGAAAATGATAACATTCAGCGGAACAGCTGCGGCGTCGCCTTGAGCCATGCGTCGGTGATGAGCTGATGACCCGCGGGCGTCGGATGCACGCCGTCCGCGGACCAGTGGGCTTCCGGAGCGCGCTTGAAGGCTTCGTTGAAGATGTCCTGCAGAGGAATGTGGACGGCATTGAATTCCTTCGCCAGTTCCGCGACGACTTTGCGCCGCTCGATAAGTTCGGGGACGAACGCATCGCGTCCGGATACGTGCGGGCAGACAAAGGGATCGAGCAGGACGAAGCGGACGGCGGGGAGGGCGTCGCGGGTCCAGGTGAGCAGTTCGCGGTAGAAACGGGCGTAACGGGGAACTTCCACGCCGTTGTTGTAATGGACTTCATGCCAGGTGTCGTTGACGCCGATCAGAATGCTGAGGACGTCCGGCGCGAGGTTGATGCAGTCGGCTTTCCAGCGGGCGTAGAGATCGACGATGCGGTTTCCGCTGATTCCCCTGTTGATGAACTGCCAGTCGACATCCGGGCGGTCGCAGGCGAGGCGGGCGGCGATCATTCCGGGATAGCCGGGACCGAGGCCCCTGTTGTCGAATCCCGCGCCGCCGCATGTGGCGCGTCCGCAGTCGGTAATGGAATCTCCCTGAAACAGAACGGTGAATTTGGACATGAATTTCTCCTTCGTTTATATATTCCGCTTCCAGAAGCGGATTTCTTCTTTCATAGAGGGAATCTGACGGCGGAGGTCGGCGAATTCGGACCGCCAGAAGGCTTCGCCGCCCCAGCCGGGGAATGTCGCGGAAAACTGCGGATCGTTCCGCTGCATCGCGACCCACGAGAGGAAGTAGAGAAT
>URNE01000119.1 GCA_900549045.1 uncultured bacterium
GGAAGATCCGCGGGGGCGTAAAGATTTGCCGGACTTCTCAGCGTTTCAGCTTGGCGAGCATGTCGATGTAAAGCGTGGCGCTCCAGCCGTAATCGTGAAAGACCTGATTGTACGGGCTGACTTCGGGTTGGCATTTTCCTTTGCGGCAGAGATGCGGTGGATCACATTCGCCGCGGTCATCGTAAAACTCAAAGAAGGTCCCGTATTTGAGGTAGAATTTCTCCTCTTCGGCAACGGTTTCGGAAAGAATCCGGCGGGCGTCGGCGACCATGCCGTAACGTTCAAGTCCGAACGCAATCAGCCAGTTGATGTTGATCCAGACGGGGCCGCGCCACATGTCTTTCGCATAGGCTTCCGTGTTTTTCCGGCTGATGGAGGGAACGCGGAAGGGGGTTGCGAAGGTGGCGGGATCGCAGAGGTTCGCGAGCAGTTTTTCCGCCTGTTCCTGCGACGGTGCGCCGCAGATGAGCGGAAGAAAGCCCGAAGAGGCTGAAATGCCCGTGCGTTTGCCGGTGATGACGTCGCGATCCATGTAGATGCGGGCGTCTTCATCCCAGAGCAGTTCATTCATCAGACGGTTCAGGCGAGAGTGATGCGCCTGCCAGAAAGCGGCTTTTTCCGGGAGATTCAGAGCTTCGGCAAAGCGCGCGAGACACTCGCATTCCAGTGAAAGATACGCGTTGAAGTCGGGGGCGTCGAGCTGGGTGGCGGAGTCGAAGCGCGGGGAGTTGTCCATGCCGCTTTCACCGCTCCGGCAGAGCGGATCCCCCTCAATGTCCCATTCGACGAGACCGAGTCCGTCGGTGTCGCGGTGACGCATGATCCATTCGACATGGCGTTCGAGTTTCGGGAAAGTTCGGCGGAGAAAGGCGTCGTCGTTTTTCATTTTCAGGACTTCCGCGATTCCGAATGCGAGGACCGGAGGCTGGGTGAAGTGTGAAACGCAGTCGACGCCCATCATGTGCGGAATGAGTCCGTCCGGCTGCTGACGGTCGAGGACCGCTTCGAGGGTTTCGAGCGCGAGCGCGGGATTGATATGACGGAGTCCGATTGCATGAAAGACGCTGTCCCACAGCCATGCGTGGCGGTGCGGCCAGCGGTCGGGCGTGGTCCAGCGGTGCAGGGCGTTGAAGCCTTCGGGAGAGCAGATCTGGCCTTTGAGTTGTGAACAGGCTTTTGCGAGGGTTCGTCGGGCGGTTTCCGTGGCGGAGAAGTCGGGAAGCGTTTCAAAATAGAGTTTGCGTTCCGCGAGAATCGAATCAAGGCGGGCGTGAATCAGCTCCGGGTTGAAGACCGTTTTTGTTCCGATGAGAATGCGATTTCCATCGCGCAGAACGGCGAGTTCCGGCGGCAGATCGAGCGAGACGTTTTCCGCTTCGATCAGAAAGTGGCAGGCGTCCGCGAAGGCTGCTTTGATTCCGTCGCTTTCGAGCATGTCGGAGGCGAGGAAGAGATTTTCGGGAGCGCCGGCGAAGGCGATTTTTCCCGAGTTGAACGGCCATCGCGGCAGCAGTGCGAATTCCTTTTCCGCAGTGGTGAAGACGAGCCCATGCCGACTGCTGGTTTGCCCGTCGAGAGCGGAGAGGGCGAGAATCTGCCCTTTTCCCCAGATGTTGAGGATTTTTTCCGTGTTCATTGCGAAGTTCCCTTGCATGTTGTTGTTTTATGCGATACATTATACTGCGCTTTTTCAAAAGTGGCAACATGGAAAAACGGGAAAAATATATGAGATCCTGACAATTATATAAGGAATCCTGACAATGCCGCAGATTTTCGGTAAAGTGCGCAATGTAAAGAGCATGCTTCCGGAGGGACATTCGCTGTTCGGACAGAATGTGGACGACTACCCGCGCCATCATTTCATTTTTCCTGTTATGAGCCCGCCGCCGGAGAGCTGGGGACTTCAGGTGCAGTTCGCCGGACGCGACGAGTTCATTTACGGCTGCTGGCGCGAACGGAGGAATTCTCTGACTTTTGCGCTGGAGTTCGTGCGGGAAGGTGTGTTTGAATACATTGCGAACGGACGGCGCTGCGAGTGTCGTCCGGGGGATCTGTTCATCGTGCATCCGGGAGCCGATGAGCGGATGAGCGTGCTGACGGAATACGGAATGAAGTATACGGTTTCGATGGTCGGAACCTCGCTGATGTCGCTGCTGAACTCTCTGAATCTGATGAGCGTCGCACACTTCCGGGTCCGCCGCGAGCGGAAGGTCGCGGAGATGTACGAGGATATTTTCGCGCTTCTGGAGCGTCGCGCTGCGGGGGTTGCGAACGAGCTTTCCGTGCGAGCCTACGCGCTTCTGCTGGAACTCTCGAGCGATCTTGAAAGCGGGGAGTATCCGGAACAGCTGCACCGGATCGTGAATTTCATCAAGGAGAATTTCAATCGGCCGCTGACGATCGACGGTTTATGCGGGCAGTTCGGAATCAGTTCCGGTTCGCTTTTCCGCCTGTTCCGCACGCATATCGGGAAAGCGCCGATAGACTTTATGATTGAAGAGCGGATGCGTGCCGCGCGTTCGTTTCTGCTTGAGAGCCGGGCGCCGATCAAGACCGTTGCGTACCGGGTGGGATATGCAAGCCAGCTTTATTTTTCCGCCGAGTTCCGCCGGGTCTGCGGAATGTCTCCGCGCGATTACCGCAGGAAAAACATGCAGATGTGATGTGTTCAGCGCTGCTGCTTCGCATCGCGAAACAGGAGGTTTTCGATATCGCCGTATTTGCCTTCGCGGTCGGAGTTGAAGATCATGATTGCGGGAGACTGACGCTGCAGAGAGTCCAGAGTTTCCTGCGGCGTCTGGTCCGGAACGACGATCAGTTCCAGATTCAGGAGGGAACCCAGTACGGAGAAATCTTTGATATTGGCGCAGTTCGCAATGGAAAGAAGCGCGAGAGGCTGATCGCGGAGCGGAGCGATTGACTTGATCGGTGTTGCATCCAGACGCAGCAGTTCGAGCGGAAGACCGTGCAGCGGTTCGATGGAATCAAGCGGATTCATGCCTGCGTCCAGGCGTTTCAGGGGCATTCCGCGGAGCGGTTCCAGGCTTTCGATACCGTTTCCGTGGCAGGCGAGGCGTTCGAGCTGGAAGCCGCGCAGGGCGTCAAGGGAGCGGATCATGTTCCGCGCGCAATTGAGCTCCCGCAGATTCCGTGAATCCAGCGGAGTGAGATCGGAAATCTGATTCGACTGGCAGAGCAGAGTCTGCAGGGGCATTCCGCGGAGCGGTTCGATGGAGGAAATGCGGTTGCCTGAACAGTCGAGGTATTCCAGCGGCATCCATTCGAGCCCGGAAAGCGAAGTAAGTCTGTTGTTGGAGCAGTCGAGGTACGTGAGGTTCTTTCCGGCGAGCGGACGCAGATCGTTCACGCCGAATCCGGAGAGATTCAGGCGGGTCAGATCCTTTGTCTGCGCGATTCGCGCCATGAATTCCGGAAGCAGATATTCGGGCAGGGGGACATGGGGGAGCTGGAGAATGCTCTGCATGATGGCGCTGTCCGGTTTGCGGCGGAGAATGTCTTTCACAATCGAAAGCGAAGCCTGCCAGTTTCCGTTTTTCCAGAGCATGAGCGCATCGATTTCGAGAATCTTGGCCTGGTATGCGAAAGTCGTGAAACGGGAGGCGATGCGGCGTTTGACACCGATCAGGATCTGCGAACGTTCCTGCGCATCTTCGACGTGGGAGGCGGCGGTGACGTACGCTTTCGCCAGAGCCTCTTCCGCAACGGGGCCGCGCACATAGTCGTCCGCAATCGTGAGGTATTTTTCGATCGCTTCGCGGAAATGGCGGGTCTCGACGAGCGAGTCGCCCGCGACGACGGGGCTTGCCTTGAGGGGCAGGGCGAGACGGTAGACTTTCATGCTGCGGAGACTGATTGTTCCGTCGAACGAGCGGACGCCGATGGAATCGAGATCGCGTCCGGCAAACGGAAAGAGGTCGGTCGCATGGAGTTCGATATGGTCGATTTTCAGGTGCAGCTGATCGTTGCGGCGGGAGAATTCAAGCGTGTGGAGTTTTTCTCCGGGACGGTACTTGCGCGCGAGAGAAGAGGCAATCATTTCAGGCGATGCTCCGGCGGATTCGTTTTTGACGATCTGATCCATCCCGTTGAGTGCGCCGGTGGTCCATGCGCCGTATCCCTGCGGGGAATTGTGCCATTCCTTCATCGGACGGCGGCGCGCATTGATGCAGACGTCGAGTCCGCCGCCGGATCCGGCGGTGGAGAATTCAATGACGATGCGGACGTTTTCGCGGATTCCGGGGTCGGTGAGCCAGAGCCAGTGACCGCGTTTGACCTTGAGTCCCTCCGGCGAGCGGGGCCATGGGGCGGTTTTCTCGTTCAGAAAAGCATCGTAGAAGGCGAGTTTGTCGAGCGGAAGCTCCGGATCGGTGAAATCCATATCGCACAGAGTGATCCAGTCGGCATGACTCCGGTTGTAGTCGACTGCTGCGTAGACGGCTGCGCCGAGTCCGATGATGATCGCCGCCGCGATTGCGATCGCCGTGATGCGGTGGCGGCGTATGAGAAGAACGGTCCGTTTGAGCAGGGTCGCGCGTTCGGCATGGGTTGCGTATCCGCTGAGGAACGCGAGTACTTCGTTGCGGATTTCCTTTGCGGTCGCATAGCGGTCGGCGGGGGCGACGGACATGGCTTTGCGCACGACGGCTTCCAGACTTGCGGGAATGAAATTGTCGGGCGCGCGCTGCGAGGGCGGGACGATTTCGCCCCGGATTGTTTTGACGAGCAGCTGTTTGAGGTCGTTCCCCTCCAGCGGATTGCTGAACGTGAGAATGGAATAGAGAATCGCTCCGAGGGCGTAGATGTCGGTCCGGAAGCTTTTGAGACTGTTTTTTCCGGCGGCCTGTTCGGGCGCCATGTAGCCGGGAGTTCCCTTGCGGATGCCGTCGCCGGTGCGTCCGGCGGAGTATTGCGGAAGCGGATCGTCCTCCGGCTTGTCCGGTGCGTCTTTTTCGGGGAGGGAGACGAGCTTGGCGAGTCCCCAGTCCATGAGAATCACTTCGCCGTAGTCTCCGAGCTGAATGTTTTCCGGCTTGAGGTCGAGATGCAGAACTCCTTTTGAATGGGCGAAGGCGACTCCGTTGCATACTTTCACAAAGACCCGCAGGAGCTTGTCGAGCGTGTAGCGTTCGAGATACGCGGGGTTGCGGTCGTGGAGTTTGCGGAGAACGGCGGCGAGGTTTTCTCCGCGGATGAGTTTCATGGTGAAGTAGGGGGAACCGTAGTCGTCGACGCCGATATCGTGCACGGGGACGATGTTCGGATGTTCGAGGCTGGCGGTGATCCGGGCCTCTTCGATGAAGCGGAGGATATCCTGTTTCGGGCGCGACTGCGCGTCGGGGAGCATTGCCATTGCGATGTTTCGCGTGGTGTCGCGGTCCTTGACCTGAATGACGACTTTCATTCCGCCCTGTCCGAGACTCTTGCGGAATTTGTATTTGTCCTGCGGCTTCCGGGTGAGGGAGGCGAGAACGTCGTCCGCCGTCATTTCAAGGTTTTCGAGACTGATCTGTGCGGTCTCTTCGAGCGTGTCGCGCGGAATGGAGAGCGCGTCCGCTTCGAGGTGAACGGTTTCCAATCCGGAGACGGTGTCGGTCTGTTCCGTTATTTTCCGCGTATCGCTCATGACAGCAGAAACGCCGGATGCGCACGGGAGGCATCCGGCGGCCTTTCAGTTCATTCAGAATGTGAACTTGGCGTCGGAAAGACGTCTGGCGAATTCGGCAAGAACTTCTTCCTCTTCCTTCTGTCCGCCGCGGGCGACGAAGGTTGCGCCGAATCGGATGTAGGGACCGACGTCGTCCCAGGGGACGGCGCTGATGAGTTTGTTCTTGATGAGCCACTGGCTGAAATCCTCGCCGGATGAGAAGACGGTTCCGTCGGAAGCGGCTTTCGGGGCCTTCACGTAGAGATAGAAGGAACCGGCGGGGACTTTTGCGTTGAAGCCGAGCTTCTTGAGGGTTTCGACCATGCTCTTGAGACGGCGTTCGTACTTGGCGCTGATCATGGGGGTGATGGCCGCCTGGTCGTCGAGAGCGGCGATGGCAGCCTTCTGAATCGCGATGAACTGTCCGCTGTCCGCATTGTCCTTGACTGTGGCGAACGCTTTGACAGCGAGCGGGTTTCCGCAGACCCAGCTGAGACGCCAGCCTGTCATGTTGAATCCTTTGGACATGGAGTGGAGTTCGACTGCAACGTCCTTTGCTCCGGGAATGGAGAGGATGCTGAGCGGTTTCCCGACGAAGTTCAGCGGAGCGTACGCGGCGTCGCTGACGATGAGAATATTGTTCTTCTTGGCGAACTCAACGGCTTTGGAGAAGAACTCGACGGTTGCGGAAGCGCCGGTCGGGTTGTTCGGGTAGTTGAGGTAGAGGAGCTTTGCGCGTTTGCGCTGATCTTCCGTCAGACTTTCGAGGTCTGGGAGGTAACCGTTTTCCTCAAGGAGCGGGAGCTTGACCATTTCGCCGCCGAGGTATTCGGTCCATGTTCCGAGGACGGGATATCCGGGGATTGTGATGACGGTGATGTCGCCGGGGTTGATGAAGCATGCGGGGAGAAGTGTGAGCGCGGATTTGCTTCCGATTGCGTGGCAGACTTCGGTTTCGGGGTCGAGCTCGACTCCGTAGAGTGCCTTCATGTAGCGGGCGGCCGCCTGTTTGAATTCGAGAACGCCGTTGTCCGCGTAGATGCGGTTTTCCCACTTTGCGCACTCCTCCTGGAGCTTTTTGACGACGGCGGGGAACGCCATGTCGTCGGGTTCGCCGACGCCCATGTCGATGAGCTTCATTCCCGGGTTTTTCGCCTGGGCTTCGCGTTTTGCGCGTTTGATCTTTTCAAACTTGTAGATCTTGGTGTCTTTTCCGAATTTTTCGCCGCCGATGCGCTGGGCAAAGGCTTTCTGAAGAAAAC
>URNE01000120.1 GCA_900549045.1 uncultured bacterium
CAATGGTATCTTTAGGTACACCAGAGAGGAAAGGTACCGGAAATGTCTCCGAAACGGAAAGTTGTCATCATCGGCGCAGGTCCCGCAGGACTGACTGCGGGCTATGTCCTGCTGAAGCAGTCCGATCGTTTCGACGTGGCGATTCTGGAAGAGGAGAGCACGGTCGGCGGAATTTCGCGGACGGTCAATCACGACGGAAACCGCATGGATCTGGGCGGACACCGTTTCTTCTCGAAAGTCCCCGAAGTGAATGCGCTTTGGGAGGAGCTTCTGCCGCTTCAGGGCGCGCCTTCCTTTGACGACCGGATCACCGGACGCCGTGTCCCGCTCGCCGCGAACGGGCCGGACCCTGAAAAATCAGATGAGGTGATGCTTTCGCGCCGCCGCGTTTCGCGGATTTTCCACCGCGGACGTTTTTTCGACTATCCGGTGAAAATGAATTTCGCGACGATCCGCGGCATGGGGCTGGCTGTGACGTTTGCCGCCGGCTGCAGCTGGCTGAAGTCGGTCCTGCGCAAACTGCCGGAGACTTCACTCGAAAATTTCTACATCAACCGCTTCGGGCGGAAACTCTATTCCATGTTTTTTGAAGGCTACACGGAGAAGCTCTGGGGACGTCATCCGCGTTCCATCTCCGCCGACTGGGGAGCTCAGCGCGTCAAAGGCCTTTCCATCTGCGCCGTGCTCCGCGACATCTTCCGGAAGCTGCTCCCCGCGGGGGCGCGTCCGGGGAAAGTGGAAACATCGCTGATCGAGGAGTTTCATTACCCGAAATTCGGTCCAGGGCAGCTCTGGGAGACCGCCGCGAAACGTTTTGAAGCGATGGGCGGGCGCATCATCATGAATTGCCGCGCGGAGAAAATCCGCGTGGAGAACGGACGCGTCGTTCAGGTGACGGCTTCGCGGAGCGGCGAAACGCTGGAGTTCGCTCCGGATGTCCTTCTCTCCTCCATGCCGCTGAAAGACCTCGCCGCCGGGATGAATGATATTCCCGCGTCCGTTTCGGAAATTGCGGCGGGGCTTCCTTACCGCGACTTCGTCACGGTCGGACTGCTTGTCGACCGTTTGAACCTGAAGAACGAGACGAAGCTGAAAACGTTGAACAACATCATTCCGGATTGCTGGATTTACGTCCAGGACAGCGGCGTGAAGCTCGGGCGGATCCAGATCTTCAACAACTGGTCGCCGTATCTGCTCCGGGATCCGGAGCGTTCGGTCTGGCTCGGACTTGAATATTTCTGCCGGGAAGACGACGATTGCTGGAATCTCTCCGCGGAGCTCTGGAAGCGGAAAGGAATTTCGGAACTGGTTTCAATGGGCGTGCTTTCCGCGGACGCCGCCGTTTCCGATTTCCATGTGGAGAAGGTCCGCAAGGCGTATCCCGCCTATTTCGACACATACTCCCGCATTGACGGGCTGATTCATTATTTGAATTCGATTGAAAACCTTTACTGCATCGGCCGCAATGGTCAGCACCGTTACAACAACATGGATCACAGCATGGCGACCGCCTTTGAAGCCGTGCGTCACATCCTGCACGGCGGAGAGAAAACCGCCGTCTGGAATGTGAACACGGAGCGGGAATACCACGAAGAGCGCGGGTGATCGGCGCCGGTTATTCTTCCGGCAGGCAAACGCAGACTTCGAGCGAGGAATACGCCTGGTCGAGAAGTTCGCGCATGTCGCCGAGAAGGGCTTCCTCCTCTTCAATCCGCGGAATCTTTGCGGCAACCGAGGGAGACGGCGGAGCAAAAACCGTGCAGCTGTCCGGCTGAGGTTCAATCGAGGTCTGGAAGGTGCCGAGTTCTTCCGCACGGCGGATCGTTTCCAGCTTGTCGAGTCCGCAGAGCGGACGTATGACGACGAATTCCGCGGCATTGTTGATTGTGCCCAGATTGATGACCGTCTGGCTGGCGACCTGTCCGACCGATTCTCCGGTGACGATGCCGTAAAGATGTTTACGGTAGCAGAGCATGTTTGCAATGCGCATCATGTAGCGGCGGTAGAGAACCGTGCGGAACTTCGGGTTGCAGACGTCGCGGATTTTCTTCTGGATTTCCGAAAAATTGCAGGCGTAAAGCGTGCCGGGCTTCTGGTGTTTGTTCAGAATCGCGGCGAGACGCTTCACCTTGTCCAGCGATTCCATCGGCGTGTACGGGTAGCTGTGGAAGGTGAGGTAGTCGACGTGGCAGCCGCGGTTCATGATCATTTTGCATGCGACGGGGGAGTCGATGCCGCCCGAAAGGAGGGCGAGAACGGGGCTGTTGCTGCCGACGGGGAGACCGCCCGCGCCGTTGTAGGAGGTGTAGTAGACCATTGCGTTCACGTCGCGGACTTCGACGCCGACAGTCACTTCCGCTCCGGTCAGGTCGACTTTCAGACGGGCGGCGCCGAACATCTCTTCGATTTTTGTCGCGACTGCGATCTCAATGTCTTTGGAGCGGAGCGGGAATGTTTTGTCGCTGCGGCGCGCGCGGACGCGGAAGCGGACTTTTTCTTTTTTGGCGAGTACCGGATCGAAGTAATCGTGGATGCTGGCGGCGACAAGGCCGTTGATTTCATCCATGTCCGGTTTGCACTCAAGAGCGGGGGAGAAGGATTCCAGACCGGAACAGCGGCGGAGTCCCTCTCCGATGACCGCGAGTTCCTCCTCCGTGAACATGGAGTCGTCTTTCTTGCGGATGTAGATGCGTCCGCGCACGCGGATGTGGCGGAGCGTGTCGAGCTTGGCGCACTGGTACTTGAGGTTGTCGATGAGTTTGTTTTCAAACATGGTCCGGTTGTCGCCTTTTGTGGCGATTTCGTGATACCGGCAGATGATGCTGTTGTACATGGTTTTCTTAAAAAAAAAAAAAAAAGCGGGAACTCCGATCTCTCCGGAGTTCCCGCGAATGATGCATTGCTGCTTACTTCTCGATTTCGTCGAGCGCGGCTTTGCGGCTCAGACGGATCTTGCCGGAGCGGTCGATGTCGATCACCTTGACGGTGATGTAGTCGCCTTCCTTGCAGATGTCGGAGACCTGGTTGACGCGGTAGTTCGCCATCTCGGAGATGTGGAGAAGTCCGTCCTGTCCGGGCAGAATCTCGACGAACGCGCCGAAGTCGCGGACCGTCTTGACGAGACCGCGGTAGACCTTGCCGATTTCGGCTTCGGCCGTGTAGGAGAGCACGCGGCGTTTGACGTCTTCGAGGGCGGTTTTGTTCTTGGCAAGAATGCTGACGGAGCCGTCGTCCTGGATATCGACCTGAGCGCCGGTGACCTCGCAGATTTCCTTGATGTTCTTTCCGCCGGTTCCGATGAGAGCGCCGATCTTGTCGGGGTTGATCTTCATGACGGTCATCTGCGGAGCGTTCGGGCTGACTTCCGCACGCGGAGCCGGGATGCAGTCGGTGACGACCTTCATGATTTTCTCGCGCGCTTCCTTGTTCTGATCCATGGCGCGGACGAGCGTGTCGATCGGGATGCCGGGGAGCTTGAGGTCGAGCTGGAAGCCCGTAATGCCCTTCTTGCTGCCGCAGACCTTGAAGTCCATGTCGCCGAAGTGGTCTTCCGCGCCGATGATGTCGGTGAGGATCAGCTCTTTGCCGGTTTCATCCGTGACGAGTCCGCAGGAGATGCCGACCACCGGGGAAGTGATGGGCACGCCCGCATCCATCAGCGCGAGAGTTGCGCCGCAGACGGACGCCATCGAAGTGGAGCCGTTGGATGCCATGATTTCGGAGACGCAGCGGACGGTGTACGGGAAGTCCGCGGGGACGACTTGTGCGACGGAACGTTCGGCGAGGTTGCCGTGTCCGATTTCGCGGCGGCCGGGACCCGTGACTTTGCCGACTTCTCCGACCGAGTAGTTCGGGAAGTTGTAGTGCAGATAGAATTTCTTGCTGTCGTTGGAGCCGCAGACATTGTCGTATTCCTGAGCGTCCTGAGGTCCGCCGAGGGTCGCGACGACGAGCGCCTGTGTTTCGCCGCGCTGGAAGAGGCCAGTTCCGTGAACCACGGGGAGTACGCCGACTTCAGCGGAGAGCGGGCGGATGTCGGTGATGCCGCGTCCGTCCATGCGTTTATGCTTGTCGAGAATTGCGGAGCGGACCGCCTTCTGAACGCGCTTGTCGAAGCCCATCTTGACGATGAATTCAAAATCTTCGCCGAGGGTTTCTTCAAATTTCGGCTTGAGGTCTTCCAGCACTTTTGCGAGGACGACGTCGAGAGCCTTGCCGCGCTCTTCCTTGCCCGGGAGGAACGCCGCGTCTTCGAGCGTTGCTCCGCAGGATTCTTCGATCGCAGCCATGACTTCGGCGGGGACGAGGTGCAGTTCCGGAGTCTTTTTCGTGCGTCCGGCCTTTTCCGCGAGTTCGCGCTGGGCGGCGCACTGTCTCTTGATGATGTCGTTCGCAAAATACATGGCGTCGGCGAGGAGCTTTTCGGAGCATTCCTTCGCTTCGCCTTCGATCATGATGACCTGGTCTTCCTTGCCGGAGTAGACGAGTTCGATTTCGCTCTTCTTCATCTCTTCGACGGTCGGGTTCGCGATGAACTGTCCGTCGATATAGCCGACGCGAACCGCGCCGACGGGGCCCTGGTAGGGGAGGTCGGAGAGGCAGAGCGCGGCGGAAGCGCCGAGCATGAAGAGGGTGTCCGCGTCATGTTCGCCGTCATAGGAGAGAACGAGACCGTAGACCTGGACTTCATCGAAGAAGCCTTCGGGGAAGAGCGGGCGGATCGGACGGTCGGTCATGCGCATCGTCAGAATTTCTTTGTCGGTGGGACGGCCTTCGCGCTTGATGAATCCGCCGGGGAAGCGTCCTGCCGCGGAGAATTTTTCGCGGTAGTCGACCTGAAGCGGGAAGAAGTCCGCGCCTTTTCGAGCGGGACCGGAGCAGACGGCTGCGAGGACGCAGGTGTCGCCCATGCGGACGACGCAGGAACCGTTGGCGAGGTGAGCGAGTTTTCCGGCGGAGATTTCCATTGTCTTTCCGGCGGAGAGCTCCATAGAAACTTTTGTTTCCATTGTGGATACTTTCTGTTGTTTGCGGCGAAATTTAATCGGCTGCCGCGGTTGCAGTTGTAACAGCAGAATGCCTAACCGGACTTAGGATTGTTGCGGAATCGCGGTATCGGCTTCCGGATTTCTCCGGGAGGCGGTACCGACCGAATTCCACATGACAATCGGTACTTGATCCGGTACAGACAGTCTGATGGGCCGGGACTTCCCCGACAATAACAATATAAACCGTTATTGCGGAAATTCAAGCGGAAATAAAAAAATATCCCCGCTGTTTTTGCTGCGGGGACATGCGTTTGTGCGGACGGATCAGTGGAAGTTCATGCCGCCGTTGATGTCGAGGCAGAGGCCCGTGAGGTAGCGTCCGCCCTCTCCGGCGAGGAATGCCGCCGCGAGCCCGACGTCGCGGGTTTTGCCGAGTCCCAGCGGAACCGTCTTGGCAAGCTTGGCAACTCCTTCCGCACCGTGAGTCTGGAAGAGCAGTTCCGTTTCGATGATTCCCGGGGCGATGGCGTTGACCGTGATGTTGTACGGCGCTCCGGTCCGCGCGAGCGTGCGGGTGACTCCGAGGATTCCGGCTTTCGTTGCCGCATAGTGGACATGACCGAACAGCGCGCCGCGGTGGGCGACGATGGAGGACATGTTGATGATGCGTCCG
Organism: uncultured bacterium; assembly: GCA_900549045.1. Lineage (GTDB taxonomy): Bacteria > Verrucomicrobiota > Lentisphaeria > Victivallales > UBA1829 > UBA1829. The sequence goes on from URNE01000120.1 coordinate 5,662, forward strand.
CTCTTCTGCTCCCGCATGATTTCCATGGCGGATTTGCACATGAGGAACAGACTCTTCAGGTTGGTCTGAATGATGAAATCCCAGTCCGCTTCCGATGTCTCGAAAATATCCTGCGCTTTGGTGGTTCCGGCGTTGTTGACGAGAATGTCGAGGCGCCCGAATTCGGATTTGACGAAATCGAAGAGTTTCTTCACCTCCTCCGCCTTTCCGACGTCGGCCTGGAACGGAACGGCGGTTCCGCCTTTCGCGCGGATTTCATCGCAGATGCTCTGCGCGTGCGCCGTATCGGTGCGGTAGTTTGCGATGACGGATGCGCCTTTTTCCGCGAGCACTTCCGCAATGCCGCGTCCGAGTCCGCGCGAAGCTCCGGTCACAAGAGCGATTTTCCCTTCAAGATCCTTCATGATGTCCTCCGTGAAGTTGAGTTTGCTCAAATACTTTACCCGCGGAACGGATGAAATGCAATCGGAAAACGACATGCTTTTTCATAAAAAGAACGCCATGTTCATAATATGAAAGAACCGGCGGCGTTCCGTTCGCAAGGAGAACTTACAGCGCGTCGGCGAGTCCAAGAAGGTACGGCGGGATGACGGCGGCGATCCGTCCGCACTCCTCTTCCAGAATTCCCGGACGGCTCAGGAAGGAGACGGTTCCCGCGAGCGCGCCGTTTTTGCGCACGGGAAACGAGAGCGTGTCGAACGGGTGCGCGGCGTCTTTTTCCGTCTGCCCGCGGATGAAGGAAAAGCCGTTTCGCAGGTAAAATGCGCGGTTTTCGGAAAATGCGTCCCGGTCGAGCGGATGCAGAATGCGGTTCAGTTCTTTCTCCGCGCTTTCCGCAAGGAAAATCGTGCTGACGGTTGCGATTTCCCCGAGCTGTGAGCGGAACCCCGGTTCGGAGAACCGGAGCTGTTCCGAACGGCATTGGGCGGTGCTGACATTGACGAATTCGTCGCCGTCCCGCACGGAGAATTTGACGGAGAAGCCGATGCGGTTCGCGATACGGTTCATGAACGGCTGAAGATGTCTGTATCTTTCAAGATGAAAGCGCACTTTTTCCGCGACGCTGTTCACGCCCGGCGCGATGTTGTAGAGATTTCCGGAGCATTTTTCGAGCCAGCCGCGCCTGAGGAGCGTCGTTGCGATGCGGTAGCAGCTCGCCTGGGCGATTCCGAGATTCCGCTGGAGTTCGGGCAGACTCACCGCGCCGCGGCTTGCGCCGATGTATTCCAGGACGTCGAGCGCCTTTTCCAGAATCGGCAC
>URNE01000121.1 GCA_900549045.1 uncultured bacterium
CCATGCGGTCGGCAACATCGGGATACGCCGCGGCGTCGGCGGGAATCGTCACGTCCCAGGAGAATTCCTTCCATTCAGTTTCGAGTTTGAACGAACGGATCTGGTTGAAATGCTTGCCATTGTGTCCGGTCGGGGCCCAGATGCTGACTCCGCCCAGAATGCCCATCGGCGCGCTGGCTTTCGCCCAGAACGAGAACGTGTAAATTTTTCCCGCTTCGATCGGCAAAGAACGCGATTTGACGCCCCAAACGCCTTTTTCACGCGCGGGCAAGTCCATCTCCAAGCTCTTTTCGCCGTTGAGGAAGTTCTGCCCGCCGACGATCCGGAGCGGGAGCGACAGGGTCTCGCGGAGGTTCAGCCAGTGCGAAATCCCGGCCACGCCATTTTCAAAGTCGCCGTTCGGCAGAAGATTCGCTTTGAGCTGTTCCGGAGTCAGCTCATCCCATGCGGTATTGCGGACAAGGATTTTTCCGCCCTTGCCGGGATCCAGCGCAATGCGCACGAGAAGTTCCGTGCTCTCTTTCGCATAGTAATAAGCCGTCTGAGCCGCCCATGCATCCGTAAGGGGAATGGGGCTGTATGAATTCTTTCCGTTCGCAGTAAAAACAATCTGGATTTTCGGAAGTTCCGAACCGTCCAGTCTGCCTTCCCAGGAGAAGCGGTAGAACTTTCCGCCTTCGACAAAGACTTTTTTCGACAGACTGGTCCAGCCGCTGCCGGAGTAGTCGATCGAATAGCCTTCCGCCGTTTTCTTCCACGGGGTCTGCGGGTCCATTGCGAGTTCCGCCGCGGAAACACAGAACGCGGCGCCGATTGCGAGTGCGAACAAAGCCTTCTTCATTTTTTCTTGCTCCTTGCTTATTTCAGCTCCAGAACGCCGAATGCGGTCCGGTCGCTGTGATTGTTTCTGTTTTCACTCCAGATGAATTCCCGGGACGTCGTCTTCCCGGGAAGCGCGTCGTCGGTCTTCAGGTCGAATCCGAGCCGGTTCCCGAGTTTCGCGAGCGGAAGCGCAAGCGTCACCGTGTATCCGGCGGGATCGGAAACGACTTTGCACTCAAGGTCTTTGCGCGAAAAGCGGCAGCCGTCCCTGAACCAGGTCTCCACCTGCTTTTCCGGGGCGAGACGGGGAAGAACGAACACGCGGAACGTATCCGGCGTGTAAGCGCGCGAGTGCGCCGGAAGAATCGTGTCAGGATCGGCGTCGAAGAACAGTTCCAGACAATCCTGTTCCCACGGGCGGCGTCCGGCGGCATCCGCTCCGGAGTTCGTCGAATCCTCGACACGGACCGTCAGAACGAGTTTGCCGTCCGCTTTCTTCATGCTCCATGTGAAGGGGAAGCCCGGACGCGCTTTCGTTCCGTCGAGAGAGATCGCGCGGCATTCCGAAACTTCAACCGGAACGCTGAGAACTCTGCCGTTGTGATAAAGCCGCAGCGCCGGTTCCGTCTTTGCGGACGTCTTGCGGAGCGGAAGTTCGAAATCCGCCGATTTTCCCGCGGGAACAACCGCGCGCACGCTTTTCGCTCCGGTGAATCCGTTCCCCGAAAATCCGACGATGACCGTCTGATCCGCGGCGGAACCGTTGCTTAAAGTCGCAAGCAGCGAATATTCGCCGTCGCGGTTCAGCAAACGCACCAGCGGTGACGCGCCAATCGGATTGTCCAGCAAGACGGAAAGCGTTTTCAGCTTTTCAAGGAACGCGGCTTCGGAAAGCGTTCCCGGGCGGAGATAATACGGAGTTCCGGTCAAAGGAAGCACTCCGGGTTTGACGGGGTTGCCGTAAACGTCGAACACCTGGAACGGTGAGAGATCGCCTTTGACGCCGTCGCGCTTCTGGTAGTGCCAGATCGCCGCGACCGGTTTGCCGTCCTTGCGGAACGCATAGACGATCACCCCGTTCGGGAGTCTGTATTTCGCAAGCGGTTTCGCCGCCTCGAAGAAACGTGCCAGAGCGTTGTTGACGACGAAGTTTTCATTCGGGATCAGGTCCACCCAGGAGTCGCTGCTCTCCGCGCCTTCCGGGAAGAGCGAATTTCTGCTCCACACAGCGCCCTCTGAAAGAGAGACCGATTGTATGACGTTCTCGCCGAGGTCGGTCAGATAGCGCGCCGCGATGTGTCCGGGGTTGCAAATGCCCTGATTGAGCGACTTGTCCGCCGTGTCGTAGAGATAATAGATTTCCGTGTTCCAGAGCGGCATGCCGCGGTATTCGCCGAGCGAATTGCGGAAGTTCGCGATATACGTGTCCGCCGGATTGACGGAGTTCAGCTCGCGTCCGGAATAGGGATGAAACGCGGCGATGTCCATGAACTTTCCGCCGCCGAGCGCCATGACGTCTTTGGTGAACGTATCGCCGGAAACGCCGAAGTCACTGGTGATGCACAGTCCGAGAATCTTCGCGGAGGGATCGACCTTCTTGACCTCTTCATAGACCGCCTTCATGTACGGGAAATAGTCTTCCGCGCTCATGACGCCGTTCGGTTCGTTGAACACCTCGTAGTAGCGGATGCGCCCCTTCGCATGAACGGCGAGTTTGTGGAGGTATTCGCGCCAGAGTTTCATATCCGGCAGGAAGACGCGTCCCTTGCAGTCGCCCCAGTTGTAGCTTTTGTGTTCGGCGGGATGCGCAAACGGTTCCGCCCATTCGGGCCAGCTGCGGGTGCGCCACAGCTTCTGCTGCTCATTCGCCGGACGGAGGAATCCGATGCGGCCGACGCAGCTCAGGACTTCGATTCCGTATTTTTCAAACTGTTTCAGGGAGTAATCCAAGTGACGGTAATCCCATTTTCCCTTCTCCGGCTCCATGAGATACCAGGCGGTGGATTCCACTCCGGCGTCATGCTCGCGGATGATGCGGCAGCCCATCTTCTGGAGATATTCCAGTTTTTTCTCCGCCGCGGCGTTGTGCGCCATGGTTCCTATTTTCGGTTTTTCGCCGTTCTGCACAATGCCGATTCCGCTGTTCAGACCAATGCAGAAATCGCGGTCGAAATCCCGTTTTTTCCGCTCGTATTTTCCGGCGACGGCGAAGTAGGCCGGAATGCTGTGGCCGATTCCCTCCGCGACGGCGGTTGCACAGTATGCGCCGTAAGGAAGGTTCCATTTCACCGGGATTTCACGGACTTCGCCGGGGGAGAGCCTGAGCTCGAACTTCCGCGGTTCCGCGCGGGTCCCCAGGAACTCTTCGGTTGCGCCGACCGTCACAGTTCCCTGCCACGGTTTGTCCGTGAAGTTTCCGGCTTTCAGAGTGAGAGTGACGGGAGTTTTGCCGTCCGAAACAATCAGCGGATCGGCGATGTTCAGCGCGAATTCAACCGTCTTCGCCGGAACGGATTTCGTCTCGAACAGCTGAATGTCGTCAATGTAAATGTCGCTTGCGGGAATGTCGCTGTTATTCACGTCCCGGAACTGGAGATGATAGAAGTACGGCGCGCCGTCCTTCGGACCGGTCTTGAATTTGTATTCGCAATTCCGCCATTGATCCGTTGCTTTGACCCGGACCATCCACCCTTTCCAGTTGTTTTTGACGCTGTACGGAACCGCGAAAAGCTCTTGTCCGTTCTTCGCGGTGGACCGTATTTTGAAGCGGAACGTGTATTCCGTATCCGCCTTCAGCGGGAACTGTCTGGAATGAAGTTCAAAACGGTTGGCGTGCGGATTGCGGATCCGGAGAACCTGTTTGCCGTCGGCGGCGGGGTCGGCGACCGTTTCGAGCGGGAAAAACTTCTGTTCCGGATTCGTGTCGAACCGGAGATTCGTGCGGATGCCGTATCCGGCGGTTCCAAGTTCAAACGACCCGTTCGGAACCAGATTCTGCGCGGAAAGCAGACACGGCAGCGCACCAAGCGCAAAAAGAAGACGAGGTTTCAGCATTTTCAAATCCTTATGTTCAGTGGTTCGGGAGCCAGTAGATGTCTCTTGCAGAGGGCGGAGAGAAAAGCGGCCACGAATGGCGTCCGACGTGACCGTCGAAGAAGAGCACGTTCGCCGTATTTCCCGGATGTCTCCACGCCATTGGAGTTCCCGTGGGGGGTTCCGCTCGATCTGTTCCATTATTGAAATATCCGTTTGGGGAATACGGATTAATACTGTTCGAACTGGAAATAGCGCCAGTGAGACCATCGGCAATCGCGATTTTATTCGTGGGAGACTTGATTTTCTTCGTATCGTAAACGACCCACGGGGCGCTCCAGATCCCTTCTGTAATTCCCCAGTGTTCGTATCCGGTTCCATTCGTTCCTCCTTCATCGGCAGGATCAATGTTCATTCCGAAAGCCCACTTCGGCATTCCGATTCCAATCCAGCCTTTGTCACCGGGAGAACCTGCCAATTCCTTGGCGGGACCTCCGTTCAGAGCCCAGTTTGCATCCGGACAGATGAAGTTTCGCGGATAGCGTCCCGGAGCCCACAAGCCACCATCCCCATCCCAAGTCGACCCCTTGTAAATTTTCAGATACTCCTGAAACAGCCGGTGTTCATACCAGCTGATCGGGTTTCGCGCCGTCTCTGTCTTTGCCCTGAACGGAAGATAGAATCCTTCAAAGTCGTTGGTGTAGAGATTCGTTGCGATTCCGAACTGCTTGTGAACTCCGGCGCAGGTGATCGCCCGGGCGGTTGCGCGCGCCTTGTTCAGCGCGGGCAAAAGCATGCCGGCGAGGATGGCGATGATGGCAATTACCACGAGGAGCTCTATGAGGGTAAATCTGCAGAATCTGCCTTTGACGTCTGGTATGAAACGGTTCCGTCTGTTGAATTTCATAGTTTCCGCCTTTCGTTGGTTTGTGTTGTTTCCAGTCTGAGTTTTGCCGGAGATGAACATGTCTCCGGCGTTTGAAATTTCCGTTCTCACAGTTTCAATGGCTCCTCTCCTTTATTTTATGGCTGCAAAACGTTTTGTTCCGGATCCGGAAGCCTCGGCGGAACGGACCGCGAAATCGCCGCGCAGTGTTGCCATCGTGTGGCAGCCGGCGATTTCAACGTCGATCAGCGCGGCGTTCAGCTTCGGATCGGCATGAATCAGAACACGCAGAACAAACGGCGCATCGATTCCGAAAAGATTCTCCTTCGCATAGTTGCGTCCGCAGTACGCCGTGTACGGAAGCGAAGAATAATTTGAAATTTCCGGCGTCATCTGCTCGCGGAAGGTCGGGACTTCCGGCGGGCATCCGGCGGAACTCCACTGGGCGCGCGCCTTCGCCGGGTCGATCCGGAACTCGCAGCCTTCGCCCTCTCCCGTGAAGCGGATTGCAAATGCCCCCTTCGCCGGATCGATCCGGAACTCAAGGAGCGTATCGCCCGCGGCGGCGACCGGCGTCTTCTCCGAGAAATTCTCCGCAGCGCCGAACTCCGGAAGCGACTCCGCAACCCAGCGTTTTCCGACATTGCCGTTGCCGAGCGGAACCATTTCGCGGAGCATGAGACAGCTTCCCCAGCCGATGCCGTTCATCCAACCGCCTTCGATCATGCGCCCGTCCCGCCATGCGGAATACATCGGAACGGAACTGCCGTCGTAGGGATCGCGTCCCTCCTTGACAAAATCGATCCATTCCGCATCGCCCTTGCGGCGTCCGAAGAACGCGGAGAACCCGACTGCGAAATACTCCCAGCCGTCCAGCTCGAAACAGGTCGGACAATCCAGGCAGTTCCGGGCAAAACTTTCCATGCCGTGCGGCGGGAATCCGCGCTGAACCAGCGTCCAGTCTCCCGGATGATCCGATTCCCAGACGCCGTCCTGAATCAGATGAAGGCGTCCGTCCGGCTGAACGAAGATACTCGGATTTTCCAGATAATGAATCAGGCGGTCGGCGCGGGTGAAATGAACGCCGTCTTCGCTCGCCGTGTAGCTTGCGCCGCTCGGAAGAAGGGTTCCGATTTCGCCGTAGCGGAATTCGCCCGTGCGCCCGGTGTCCGCGAGATTGCGGAAGAAAAGATGCTTCACCGTCTGCGGGTACGGAACCTGACGGTCCGTATGCCAGCCGAACGAGAGATGCAGCTTGCCGTCGAAGACAAACGCGTTGCCCGTGCCGACCGTCTGCCACTGGGAGTCGATTTCGACGACGGGCCCGTGGTCGATCCAGTCGCGCAGGTTTTCGCTGCTCAGATGCCAGAACTCATGCGCGCCGCGTCTGACGCGGGAACCGTGATGGCGGCGGTCCATGAGATAGAAGATGTGGAAGCGTCCGCGGAACTGCGCGACGACCACGTCGCCGACCCAGGTATTGAAACCGAACGGGGTGTAGAACTGAATCGAAGCATCCCGGCGAACCTCTTTCTCCGAAAAGCTCACGCCGGAGAGATCGTTGGTCATGCGGTAATTCGCGAGCGCGGGCGAAGAGATGCCGAAGCAGACATGGCGGCCCTCGTAACAATGGAAGGAACGGCCGAACGGGAAATCGCGGTCCATGACAATTCCGTCGCAGAGAATCTGAAAACAGACGCCGTCGTAAAGGACCGCGAACTCGTGCTCCGTCTCCGGGTCGCCGGCGAGGGAGATCGGGAAACCTATGCGGTAACGCTCTCCGGGTGCGCCGTTCTCCATGCGCAGATCCGCTTCCAGCACGCGGCAGGAGCCGTCCGGAGCGGTGCAGGAGAGATAATTCAGCACACGGCGATTGAGATGTTTTTCGTCCTCCTCGCAGTGCGCTTTATCGGCGATCCGGAGCGCGAAGCCGGAAGCGTGACTCACAAGAGCGCCGGAGAGCTCCGCCGGTTTTGCACGGAAGCAGAAGAGAAACACCGGGTCGAAGACCTCGTTTCCCCAGCTGCGGGAATCCCATTTCACCTTGCTGAAATCGTAATGCCGAACTTTCTGAATAATCATAAAATATCTCCTTGTTTCCGGAGATAACATAACACCATGCAAACGGCTTTGCTATCGAAAACGGGGATTTTTTATAAGATTCGGGGACATTTTTC
>URNE01000122.1 GCA_900549045.1 uncultured bacterium
CAATCCGCCCAGTTACATGGTTTATCTTCTCGCTCCGCGCAGCGGGGGGAAGAATCTGCTGTTCGCGGCGCTTCCGCCGCATCAGGGCGATTTTCTGGTCTTTCAGGCGAGACATGAAGCCAAAAGTCTGAACGGAAGATTCGGGCTGTCCGTCACCGCGGAGGAAGACCGCGATCTGAAACCGGGAATGGAGTTCAGACTCTCGCCGGTTCTCTTCCGCGTTTCGGAGAAAAATCCGCTTGAACTGCTGGAGGATCTAGGGGACGCCTATGCGGCTTTGCGGACCTCGCCGTTGAAAGAACGTGCCGTCGGCTGGAATTCATGGGACCAGTTTCATACGGACATTTCCGCGGCGGATGTCCTTGAAACGCAGAAAAGGCTCGACGCTTTCTCGGAACGCAAGGTCCGCTGTTACGTCGTTGACGACGGCTGGCAGATTGCCTATGGCGCCTGGTTTCCAAACCTCAAGTTCCCCGCTGATCTTTCCGAGTTCTGCCGGGAAATAACCGCGGGCGGCGGGATTCCGGGAATCTGGACGGCTCCGCTCTGCGTGGACAACAGGTACATGTTCCCGCCCGAATGGATTGTTTCGACAACCGACGGGCGTTTCGTCCTGGATATCACCCGTCCGGAAGCGGCGCAATACCTGCATTCCGTCTACCGCCGCCTGCATGACGCAGGATTCCGGTATTTCAAGGTCGACTTCACCAACCGCATTCTCGATGTTCCGCGCTGTTATGACATGAGCATGGGACGCGCCGGAATTCTGCGCCGGACTTATGAAATCATCCGTTCGGCGATCGGGCCTGAAAGCTATTTTCTCGGCTGCTGCGTTCCGTATGAACCGGCGTTCGGACTTGTCGACGCCGTCCGGACAACGGCGGACATTCAGATTTACTGGAGTGCGGTACAGATCAATATGACAAGCGCATCCGCCCGCTGGTGGATGCACCGCAGACTCTGGAACAACGATTCCGATTTTCTCGTGGTGCGCGGCGAAGAAACTTCCTGCGCGGATTTTCCGAACCAGTCGCCGTTTGTGCCGGGCAGATACGCCAGCGGTCCGGTGCTTTCGAAACGGGAAGCGGAATCGCTCGCCCTGGCACTCCATATGACCGGCGGGGATCTCATGTTCAGCGATAATTTTCTGAAACTGAACGATGCCGGACGGAAGATCCTGAAAGACGCCCTTGCGCTTCCTTCGCTGGACGAGGCGGCGCGGCCGCTGGATCTGTTCTCCGCGCCTGCGGAAAAAATACCGTCGGTCTGGTTTGCTCCGGGCGCGGGAAAAGCCGCTGTTTTCAACTGGGGGGAAGAACCCGCGCAGTTCGAGCTTGGTGCGGATCTCTTCGGCGGGCGCCGTCCCGGCGATTTCTTCTGGAACCGGAAAGAGGCGGAACGAGGCCCGGACGGCTCTCTCCGAATTGTTCTTGCTCCGCATGAAGCGGTTGGAATTGAAATTCTTTAAAAATGGAGAAAACGCCGGATTGAGAACATTCAATCCGGCGCGGGGTCAGAACTCAGCGTTCGGGCTGGGGATGAAACTGACGGGGCGGGCACTTGCCGAAAGCCGGCTTGCCGCTGACAATGTCATTGAACTGCTTCTCAATGATTTCCGTCTTGCGGGCTTTTTCCTTTGCAAGCGCGGCGGAGTGTTCCGCAATCCTCTGTTCACTGACAGCGACAGCTCTGTCAAAACGGGCTCCGAGAATCGCGAGAATCTCTTTCCTGACCGCATCGTCTTTTTTCTCGCGATACTGCTCAAGGAGCCCGTTGAATTTTTCCATTTCGGCACGGCGTTTGGCTATTTCGGTATGGCGGAGTTCATTGATCTCCTGCATTTTCTTCATGATCTGCATCCGGACTTCGGGACCGATGAGAGCCTCGTCCATCTCCGGACCCGGACGGAAATAGCCGCCACGTTCATCTCCGCGGAAATCCGGACGCGTACAACGCGGTTTCTCTTTTTTCATTTTCCGGACATTGCACTCTTTTTTATCCGGACGCGGACACGGTTCCTGAGCGAAAGCGGTTGTGCAGACGGCGGCAGCGCAGACGGCGCAGATGATGCTGGTAAATCTCATAATCGGAATCTCCTGTTTTTTTGTTGTTTCTGTTGCGAAAGTGAAACGGTTTCGGTTCATATAACGCATGATGCGAAGAAATATTGTGCGATTTGCATAAAATCCCGTCATTGCGCTTGAAAAACGGAACAGCCGTGCTATTTATACCTCTAAAAACGGAGTTTTGTCATGCTGTGCGATATCTGCAAAAAAAATCCGGCGACCATCCACATTCAGGAAATTGCCGGAAATGAAAAAAAGACTCTTCATCTCTGTCAGGAATGCGCTCAGAAGAAAGCGCAGGAAGATTCCTCGTTCCAGGCGTTCAACCTCGCGGAGGTTCTCTATAACATATCCAATCAGCTCAACCCGCAGGAGGTGCGGAAACCGGATACGGAACATTCCGGAATTTTCTGTCCGACCTGCGGCTGGGATTATGCGAGCTTCCGGAAGACCGGACGCCTCGGCTGTCCCGACTGCTACAACGCTTTCCGCGACACGCTCAAGAGCGTTCTCGGCGCCATGCACCGCGGAACCACGCACACGGGCAAGATTCCGTGCGAATATCACGGTCCCGCGCCTGAAAAAGGGGAAATCAACTTCGCCGCCCTCCGGAAGGAACTTGAAAAACTCCAGAACGGCCTCAACGCCGCCGTCGCAAGCGAAGAATTTGAACGAGCCGCAATTCTGCGCGACAAAATCAATGAACTCAAGGAGCGGCTCACCGGAGGAAACGCGAAATGAAAATCAAGCCCGAAGAACTGCTCCGCAATCCGCTCAGCTGGCTTGTTGACAGCGGACCGGACGACGATATCGCAATCAGCACGCGGATCCGTCTTGCGCGCAACTTCAGTTCCGCCCCCTTTCCGATCGCCGGCAATCAGGATGCGCTCAATCAGGTGAAAGAACTTGCGGAAAAGGCAATCCTCGACTCCGAAGCGATCGCCGAACCGGTGGAGTTCGACCTGCCCGCGCTCTCCGACGTCGAGAAAAAACTGCTGCTTGAACGCCGTCTCATCAGCAGGGACATGCTCACGCCGAATCCCGCGGCGGCGCTGATTGCGGACCGCGGCGAATCGCTCGCCGTCATGCTCAATGAAGAAGATCATCTCCGGATACAGGCTCTCAGCCCCGGATTCCAGCTCGAATCGGTCTGGAAACGGTTGAATCATTTCGACGACATTCTTTCAAGCCGCATTCCGTATGCGTTCGATGCGCGGCTCGGTTTCCTCACCTCCTGTCCCTCCAACCTCGGAACGGGAATGCGGGCGTCGGTCATGCTGCATCTGCCCGGGCTCGTCATGATGGAGCAGATGAACGCCGTGAAACAGGCGCTCGCCAAACTCGGGCTCGCCGTCCGCGGATTCTACGGGGAAGGCTCCGGGAACTGCGGAAATCTCTTCCAGATCTCCAATCAGAGCACGCTCGGGGAAAGCGAAGAACAGATTCTTGAACGTCTGTCTTCAATCGTCAAGCAGATCATCATTCATGAAAAACAGGCGCGGCGGACACTGCTCGACAAACGGCAGAGTTTTCTGCTGAATCAGGTCGGGCGCGCCTACGGAATTCTGCGGCACGGCTATATGATTTCCAGTGAAGAAGCGCTCAACTCGCTCTCCGAACTGCGGCTCGGGGTGGATATGAAGATGTTCTCATCCGTCGACATCCACACAGTCAACGAACTCTTCCTCAACGTCCAGCCCTCGCATCTTCAGATTGCGGAGCACAAGGAACTTTCACAGGAAGAGCGCGACGCCGCGCGCGCGACCCTTATCCGCGAAACCCTCAAAGCCAAGCGCGGGCAGGTCTGAGGCTGATCGCAGATGATAGAAGCCTTCTACACCGCCGGACTTGCCCTGCTGGAATCCACATTCGTTTTTGTGGGACTTCTGATTCTGCATGGACTGCGCCGGATCATCGGGTCGGCTCCGCTCTACATGTTTCTGGGCGTGCTCGTGGTGATGATGAACCTCGCCGGAGCGGCGGGACTCCGCATGATCATCAGCGACGGCGGATTTGAACTCAGCGTTTCGACTTCGATTCTGCTGCTGCCCGTCATTGCCATTCTGCTTGTGATTTACATCGCGGACGGCACGCTCGCCGCCCAGCGGCTCATCATCGCGGCGATGGCGACTTTCGGGATTTTCGCGTATCTCAGCTGGATTACAAGAATGCAGACCGAATGGGGCGGCTTCTCCATGTCGCAGGGGCATCTGGCGGATTACCTTTCGCGCCTGCTGGGGAACACCACCCGCAACATGGGAGCCTCGCTGGTATCGCTGACTCTCGACCTGTTTCTCATTCCGATGATCTTCCAGAAGATGAAGAACTACGGATGCCGTCTGGCCGTCTGCGCCATCGGCGCGGTTCTGCTCGGACAGTTCGTCGACAGTGTTATTTTCGTCGGTGTGCTCTACTGGGGCGATCCCCAGAAAATGGCGATTCTGAATGCGGAATACATTCCGCGCGTTCTGCTGGCTCTCTGGATTTCCTTCCTTGCGGCAATCTACCTTTCACGTTTCGACAAGGAAATTCCCGGAGATTCACGCAGAACTCTTGACATCGTTCTCGCGTTTTTCGGAAGCTACGGCAAGGCGAAACGTCTGGAACAGAATCTGCGGGAATCGGAACAGCGCTGCCGCACCATCATCCAGAACGCCTCCGACATGATCCTCGTCACCGATGCCGACGGCATCATCGTCGACGCCAACAAGACCGCACAGGAAATGCTTTCGGCAAAAACGATATTCGACCTCATCGGCTGCAGTCTCGACGAGTTTCTGCTGCGCGGCGACACCCTCTCGCAACTGATGAAAGGCTCGGAAAGCGTCATGCGCCTCTCCCTCCCCGGCTCCGGACGCGAAGTGGAGCTTTCCATGAGCCGCATCGCCGTGGACGGCAACTCCGCTCTGGTGTTCATCGGACGCGACGTCACCGAACGGGAGCGTCTGGAGAAGGAACGCGAACTTCTGCGCAGTGAAAACGAACACCGTCAGCGCCTCGAGGCGATCGGCCGCCTTGCGGGAGGAATCGCGCACGATTTCAACAACCTCATCCATGCGATTCACGGTCACCTCGATCTCATATACATGGGCGAAGTGACCGAGGAAAGCGAACCGCATCTCAAAAAGATCGACGCCATTGCGGAACAGGCAGGCAAGCTCACAAGCCAGCTTCTCGGATATGCGCGCAAAGGCAAACGCCAGGTTCAGACGCTGCAGCTCAAAAGCATTGTGGACGGAGCGTTCAATCTCTTCCAGCCCACCACGCAGACAGGAATCCGCAACAAGCTGAATATCGACTGCGCCGGAATCACAGTCGAAGGCGACCGCACTCAGCTTCAGCAGGCGATTCTCAATCTGATGATCAATGCGCGCGACGCCATGGAGAATCTGCCGGAAAACAGCCGCCTCCTCCGCATCTGCGCGGGATTTTGCGACGCCATGGGCGTTACGCCGAATCCTCCCCCGGAAGTTAAAACCGAAGGTCCGTTCTGCTGCATCCGCGTCGAAGACAGCGGGCCGGGCGTGGACGAAGCGATCGTCGGGAAAATTTTTGAACCGTTCTTCACCACCAAGCCGACCGGGAAGGGAACCGGAATGGGACTTTCCATGGCATACGGCGTTTCCCGCGAACACGGCGGCTGGATTCAATATGAACGCCTGAACCCGGGCGCGGCATTCACCATTGTTCTGCCCGTTCAGCAAAACAAAAAGGAACATGTCCAATGAAACATCTGCTGCCCGCTCTGCTCCTTGCCTGCTCGCTTCTCCTCTCCGCGGCGGAGACTTTGACCGTGATCGGAACCACCGACATTCACGGACATATTTTTTCCGCGCCGGGCAAACCGAATCTTCTCAAACTCGCCCGGGCCGTTTCGGAGGAAGCGGAGAAGGCCGGACGCGCCAACGCTTTGCTCATCGACTGCGGCGACCTGATTCAGGGAACCGCCGAAACTCAGCTCGACAACGGAAAAGCCGTTCTTGCGCTCATGAATCTTGCGAAATACGACGTCTGGGTTCCCGGAAACCATGATTTTGAATTCGGAATGAAAACTCTTCTCGCCAGGAGCCGTGATTTTCAGGGAACCTTTCTCTGCGGGAACCTTGTCTACAAAAACGACAGACCCGCCGCGGCATGGAAGCTCTTCGAACGGGCCGGACTCAAAGTCGCCGTCATCGGCGTCACCTCCGAACACATCGCAAACTGGAACTGGCGTCCGGAAGAAACCGGAATCAGGATCGAAGAGACTTTTGACGCCCTTGACCGCATCATGCCGGAAGTCATGCGCGCGGAGCCGGAGCTGATTTTGCTGGCGATTCACGCGGGACGCTTCCAGTCGAAACGCTTCTCCCCGAAATGGGGTCAGATGCACGACCTTGCCAAGCGTTATCCGCAAATCGACCTCATTCTCGGAGGCCATACTCATGAACCTGTCGCCGGCCTCCCCATGGCGAAAAGCTGGTTCATGCAGGGCGGCAAACACACACAGGGCTACGCGAAAGCCGAGATCGTTTACGACAAGACAAAGAAAAAATGTCTTTCGCTGAAAACCAATTACATTGCGCTCAAGCCGGATGCACCGGAGGCTGAAACGCCGAAAGCCCTCCGCCGCGAACTTGCGGAACTGCGGAAGAATCTCCATTCAACCGTCTGCGAAAACGCTCCCGCTCTGACCTGGAAACAGCCGTGGAGCCTCGCTCAGATGTTCAGCAAGGCTGTCGCGGAAGAGACAAAAGCGAAAATCGTTTTTCACGGAGTTCTTTCGTGGGGCGACAAACACGCCGGACGCTATTCGCGCAAGGATGTTTTCGATCTCTGCCCGTTTGAGAACACCGTGGTTCTGATGG
>URNE01000123.1 GCA_900549045.1 uncultured bacterium
ACTCAAACACAAAAAACGAAAGTTCAAACAACGCCATGAAAACAAAATCAACAGCACGCGACGTCTCCGATTCCAAAGGGATATTCCGCAGATTCACTCTTGTGGAACTCCTCGTGGTAATTGCCGTCATAGCAATCCTGGCCGGGATGCTTCTGCCCGCGCTGAACAAGGCAAAGCTGAAGGCTCAGGCAATCTTGTGCACCTCCAATCTGAAACAGGTCGGACTCACCCTCGGGATGTATGCGGACGACAACAACGAATACTTCCCCGCACCCTATCCGCCGACAACCGAGTATCCTGGCTATTACGAGTACGAGAACTGGGCAAAACTCGTGGTCGAGCTCGGATACTTCGGACGGAAAAATGACGTGAACATCGACGCTCCAGGCGCCATGAAAATTCTCCGTTGTCCGTCGCTGCCCGTCAATACGGCATTCAGCAATCATGTTTACGGAATGAACTGCCACCTGGCGACCGGCCTCGCCAACGCCCGCAAGTTCCCCAGACGCAGCAAACTGGATTTCGCCGACTACTGGTATCTCCGCCGCAACAAACCCTCCGAAACCGTACTGGCGGGCGACAGCGTCAAATTAGAAAGCGGAATTTTCCACCAGATGCCGCTTCTCACACTCGATGCGAGGCCGCACTTCCGGCACGACCGCAGATTCAACGGCGTCGCCATGGACGGCAGCGCAAAAACCGGCCTGACCTGGTCCGCCGCAACACTGGTCTACAACTTCACGAACGGATTCGTCGACACCATGGAAATGCCTTCCGTTTATAAACGCAACGAAAACTGAGGAGCGCAAGAATGCCTGCTTCTGTAACACCCGACACTCTCTGTTCCCGCCGTTATGCACCGGCTGCGCTCGGAAACGGCTCTCTCTCCGTCACGCTCGGACCGGAGGGAGACCAGCGGCCGGCCGAATTCTGCGGCATGTCCCCGGAAATCGTCCGCGCAGGATTCCGCCTCGACAACCGCATCGGCGAACTTGTTTCATTCGGCAGCTTCCGCTTCGGCGGCGGACTCGTCAAAACCTGGGAACAGGCTCTTGACCCGGAAAACGGAATCGAAACGAGCCGTATCGTCTATCATGACGGCTCCACGCTCGAAAGCGAATGTTTCTGCTGTTTCGACCGCGATATTCTCGCAATCCATATCCGCCGCGACACGGAAGAGGAATTCCATTTTGAATACGAACTCTCCGGACGCCGCATGACACACGGATGGAACGGCAAAAGAGACATTCAATACATGATCGACACGATGGACGGTTCTTCGGGAGTGATCCGGCTTTTCGCCGATCAGCCGGCCTGGCTCCGCCGCAAAGGAAATGTCTATGCCATGAATGTCCACGCCCGGGAATTCTCCATTTTCCTCTGTTTCGACTGCGATGCGGAAGCGGATTACGAAACACTCCGGCAGGAGACCGTTGCACAGTGGAACGCATATCATGCGGAAATGCACCCGCTCCCGCTCGAAGGACGTCTCAAGGAACTCTACATGATGTGTCAGTATCACCTGCGCATTTCCTCGACCGGATGGGCAATCCCGACCGGACTTTACCGTTCGCACTGGAACGCACTTTATTTCGGCTTCGACAACTATTTCACCTTCATGGGACTCCTCTGTTCGGGTCATGCCGCGACCGCGGCAAAAATCCCGCGGTTTTTCGCATCGCTCCTTCCCGTGGCGCTCGGACGGCTCAACGCCGAATTTCACAGGACCGG
The DNA here is from genome assembly GCA_900549045.1 of uncultured bacterium. GTDB lineage: Bacteria > Verrucomicrobiota > Lentisphaeria > Victivallales > UBA1829 > UBA1829. The sequence continues at coordinate 1,732 of URNE01000123.1, forward strand.
AGCCGCGCGCTTCGCCTGGGAAACGGAAGAACACGGTCTCGAGTGCAGCCCTTCCGGATTCTGGCACGACCATATTTTTCAGGCGGGGCATTACACTCTCATGTGCTGGGAACTCTTCCGCGCGACCGGAGACATGGAACTTCTGCGCGGGGAACTCTTCCCCGTCATGCGCGGCATGATGGAATGGATCCGCCAGTTCCGCCTGATCCGCGCGGAAGACGGTTCACTGAAAGCCGGAGCCTGCACCGATCTCGAACGGCTCGGGCCGGGACGTGTCAATCCGTTCATGACCTGCTGTTCGCTGATTGCAATGTTTGAAGCGGGCGCGGAGGCGGCGGAACTGCTCGGTGCAGATGCGGAGCTCGTTCCGCTCTGGAAAACGGCGGCCCGCGATCTGCGCAAAAACCTTCCGCGCGGAAACGGACGCTATCTCGCGGCGGAGGGCGTGGAAGACTTCTCCTTCGGGCTTCTCGCGGGGCTCTATCCTTACGGCATTCTGCGAGACGATCCGCTTCAGCTCGAAACGCTCCGGATTTTCGGCGCCGAACGCGAAAATTGCGGAAACATGTATCATGTCGGACACGGCGTCTGTTCCTGGTATGTCTGCTGGGAGGCGCTCGCACGGATCCGGGCGGGCGAACGCGCCGCCGCGCGCAAACTCCTCGAGGAGCTTGCGGAAGAGACTTGCTGTTTCTCGGAAATGTTTGAAATCTACGAACGCGGAATCCGTCCCTGGTTCACCACGGCGGAAGGAATCTTCGTTCAGGCTGTCAACGAACTCTTCTCGGAGGAAAAACAATGAAAAGAATTCTTTCACTCGCCCTCGCTCTGCTGGGCGGCGCCCTCGCGGCGGAAAACCTGCTGCCGGATGGGGATTTCCTGTTCGGAACCGCAAGCTATATGCTCGGCGACAACGGCAATTACGTCCCCGTTCCGCATCGCGTCGTTCCGTCCGGCGACGCTCACGGAAACATTCTTGAGATCTCCCCCGAATCCGGCAGAATCTCAGCCCTCTATCTCCCCGAAGTCCCGTTCCGGCGCGGCTGCGAGTATGAACTGAGCTTTTCTGCGAAAAGCAGGAAAAAAGCATTCAGCGTCACTGTTTCGGAATACAACAATTTTTCCGGGAACTGTGCAAGCTGGGGCATAAAATCCTTTCGCGTCACCCCGCAGTGGAAACGCCATGTCTACCGCTTCCGTCCGGATGCGCTCCCCCCCTGGAAAGTTCCCCGGTTCAAAGCGGATGAAAAGGAAACAATGGGCGGATTCCGCCTGCTCGTCCGCGAAAACTTTGCGGAGGGCGAAACGCTGAGTCTCTCCAATCTCTATCTCGGTCCCGTCGGCGGCGAAACGGTCAGACCGGAAGTTTCCGGCGCGTTTCAATACGGCGGCATACTGCGCCGTTTTGATCCGGGAACCTCTCTTGCTGTTCCGCTGGAACTGCTGAATCGCTCCGCAAGCGGCGTCAATGCGGAAATCAAGTGGAATGTCAAAGACACGCTGAGCGGGAAAAGCGTTCTTTCCGGCTCGTTCAGGAAAGACCTTCCCCAAGGCAAAACCGTCGTTCCCCTGACCTTCACGATTCCGGAACGGAACATGACCGCCGTGCTGGAAGCGACGGTGAACGGAAGCGCTGTCCTCGCACCGTTCCGCTTTGCCTCCGTCCCCGCGGTGCGTACGCCGAAAAACGAGCTCCCGATAATGCTCGGCATTGACGGCTTTTTCTCCTCCCGTTCCCGGGATCTGCAGGAGACAGAAGTCGCATTTCTGGCGGACTGCGGCATTCAGATTGTCCGCGACCGTGAAATGAGCGGCTGGAAGCTGCTTCAGCCGAAAGACTCCGCCGTCAACGCCGAACCTCTGCGCAAGGTCCTGGAACTGATGGGGAAACATGGACTCGAACTCATGCCTGTCGTCGGGGGAATGCTCTGGACGAACCGCGGCTACCGTTCCGGCATTCCGACTTCCAGCAGCGTTCCGGACTGGATATGCGCTCAGTCCAAAGTCGTTCCGGGACCGATGGACGGATTCAATCAGCGCGGTTCCATGCCGATCCTCGTTCCCGAAAAGCTCTGGCGCGGCTATGTCCGCGACCTTGCGGAAATCGGCAAGGGGAAAATCCGCATTTACGAAATCATGAACGAACCGTTCTCTTTCTTCACGGCCGGACAGTACCGGGAATATCTGAATTCCGCTCATGACGAATTGAAGAAAGCGGATCCCGCCTGCATCATTCTCGGGGCCTGTCTGACGGGCGACCTGAAGCGCAATCTCGTCAAGGATATGGCTTCGTTCCTCGGTTCCGGAAAGCCCGCGTGTGACGCAATCAGTTTTCATCCGTACAACAGCCTCTATGAAGACAGCCGGGATTCGGGCTCAGCAATGTTCACGGCATTCCGTGCTCAGCTTCGCGCCGCCGGATGCGCCGATATGCCGCTCTGGAACACAGAACTCTACTATCTCAATCCGAAATCCGAGGGCGGATCCGACGCCTTCTCAGGTCCCGTCTTCCATCCCGGCTGGCTCGCCCGCCGCTATCTGCTCGACACGGCGAACGGTGCGAAATCATCCATTCTCCTGACTCCAGGACAGATGATCGACAACGCATTCAATCTGAACATGGCGCGCTGGAACACGTTCTTCAAACCGCTGTTCCTGCCAAACGGGAACTACATCGTCACCGCCATCCTTTCAGACCTCCTGCGCGGGACCCGTTTCGACGGAATCCGCATGTATGAATCCGGAGAAACAATGTGTTATCGCTTCAGCGGCAGGGAAAAGGCGTTTGCCGCCCTCTTCTCCCTGAACGTCCGCGACGACGACACCCGCAAACTGGAACTTCCCGCTCCCGGAAACGGCGTCCGCTATCTCGATGTTTTCGGCAATCCGCTGGAAACGCGCACATTCGGCGCGACCGGGATTCCCGTCTACATCGTCGCCCGGAATTCCGCTCAAATCGAACGGATTCTCGACGCTGTGCGCATCACAGGCGTCAACCCGGTCCGCGCAACTGCCGGAAGAGTCTGCAAAGAAAACGGAACCTATGTCCTGCGCACCGCCATGCATTCCGGCATCGCGAAGACCGACTCCGAAGCGACGGTGAAGTTCGGCAGCGTCGTCCGCACGTTCCAGGTCCCCGCGAAAACAACTCTGTTCCGAATCGAATCTTCCGAACTTCCGGAGAAGGCGGAATTCACCGTCAACGGAATGCGCGTCCGCTATGCCGTCAGCGAAACTCTGAGTGTGCCGCTTCTGCCGTCCACGCCCGAAACGGCAAACGATTCCGCCTGGAAAGCAGCGAAAAAAGTGACTCTCGGAGAAAACCGGTCCGTTGAATTGGGCTGGCGTGCGAACACGCTTTTCCTGCGCGTCCGCACCGGCGACCGCACCCCTTTCCGCAAGGGCGTCCGCAAACTCTGGGAAGGCGACTCGGTGGAGCTCTTCTTCGACGCCGCGCCGTTCGCCAATATGAACGACGTCCGCGGCCAGTCTCCCGAAACGGTCCAGCTGATCTTCGCACCCCCCGCGGGAAAATTCAAGGCGATTCCGGAAGGCGGAACCTCGATCCACCGGAAAGCAATCCGCTGGAAATTTGAACAGGACGCGGACGGCTCCGTTTTCACCGCCGCGCTTCCGCTTTGGAAACTCTATGCGGATTCCGCAGCCCCCTTTGCGATCGACCTCAAAATCAACGACTTCGGAACCGACGGCAAGCGTCTGGCCGAAGTCTCCCTGAGCGGACGCACCGACAGTTACAAAAACCGTATGAATTTCATAATCCTAACCTTGGAAAGGAACTGAAATGAAACACATCGCAACACTCGCCGCACTCTGTGCCGCAATTGCCTGCTTTGCGCAGGAAACCACAAACTTCTCTCTGTTTGTTCAGGGAAACGTCCCCTTCCGGGTTGAGACCGTCCCCGCGGAAGTGCAGGCGGGCGTCATGACCTGGCTGCCGAAGGAGAAGCACGACCGCTCCTACTGTCTTTCTCTTCCGAAACGCAAGGAACTCGTCAAAGGCGAATGGCGTGCGGTGAGTTTCCGTGTCACCCCGGAAGCGGACGGCATGATCTCGCTCAACGTGCGCGGCCCCTACAAACTCCGTAAAACCGATGCCGGCCAACGGCTCTGGACACAGATGTGGGTCGACTACCGCAAGTTTGAAGCGCCGGGGCTGAAGAACGGAATGCTCACCGAAGCGGACGAGAACGACCCATCCGTTCCCGCAGGCTGGAAATACTACACCAGCTACCGTCAGCCGGAAGCCGTCTGGGATTATGAAAACCATACTCTCTCAGCCTGGCACGAAGGCTCCGCCGTAACATCCATCCCCGTCGCCAAAGGCAAAACCATTACGGTCAAATTCGAGGTGCGCGGCGGAAAAATTGTTCCGCCGGCGGAAAACTGATCACCCCCGCGCGCCTTCGCTAAGCAGACGGCGCACATGCGGCATCCACGAAGACTCCGTCGAAATCTCGATGAAGTCTTCGTCGTAAAATGAATATTTGACCGGATAAATCCACACGAAAGGATTTTCATTCGGCTTTTCCCACACCTCGCTCGCTTCTCCTTCCACGGGCGAAAACAGCAGAACGCGTCCGCAGCCCCGGTAGAATTCACGAAAAACGATCTCGCCGGAATCCTTTCTTTTCGCAATCACGCGCCGTCCGGGAACCGGATATTCGCGTCCGCCGACATAAACAACCGTTCCGGCGGGAAACCAGCTGCGGAACGAATCATCGGAAATCTGTATTGCAATCAACCCTTCGCGGTTCGCGATCAGCGGAGCTTCGCCGTGTTCGAGCGACGCGGCGTAACTGTCGAACGACTCCAGAGTGCTGTCGAACCCGGAAGCCTGCACGGCGGAAATCAGCGGAATGGAACGCGCGGACGGCACGCGGACGCGTCCCCATTCGCTCCGGTTCTCTCCGGCGGCCAGAAAGTCCGAGGGAAGAAACGGAAGAACATGCGGAGCAAGCTTCTCCCAGGTCTCCTTCTCCATCTTCTTGATGTCCCCGCGGATATATTTGCTGATGGTGCCGACATAGAGCGAGATATCGTTCGGCTCCAGCTCCGCCGCCGCGCGGATGCCGGCGTCTGCCGCCTCAATGGCG
>URNE01000124.1 GCA_900549045.1 uncultured bacterium
CGACTGAAGCCGGTGCAGGGATTGCAGTTCACTTGGGTAAAGGCTTGAACAGACAACTACAGATAGAATGACCTGCGTCTAAGGGACGAGGAAGGAACCGAGGAGCAGACAATGACGGAGGGAATGGCGTTTTATGTGCTCTTCCGGGATACCTATGAGTTTGAAGTGCTTTCGGAAAAGTGCGTTCTCCGTTCGATCGGCTTCTATGGTCCGCTTGCCGAGGCTATTCTGCTTTCGTATTCGCTTCCGCGCTTCCTTGTATTTCAGCGGAGCGCGGAAGATCTCTGGCTGGATCTTGTCCGGGTTGCCAGTTCCAACAATGAGCTGGACTGCCGGCATGTCGTTGCGCTGATTCTGGATCTGCTGGCATGTGTCAGCAAATCGGGCGTTGGAGAAAATTCAATGGAGCGGCAGATGGAGCGCGCATTGGGACTCATTCAGCAGCAGCTCTCGAACCCGGAGCTCGGGGTCAATTACCTCTGCGAAAAACTGCTGATCTCCCGCTCCAAGCTGACGGAGATTTTCCACCGCTATTTCAAGTGGTCCCCCGGACGGGAAATACTGAACCGGAAGCTTGCGCGCGCGTATTCGCTTCTTCGCGGAACGGACTATCCGGTTGCAAAAATTGCGCGGGAATGCGGATTCCGCGACCCGAAGACGTTTTCGCGGTTCATCCGCCGGGCGTCGGGATGCGGACCGCGCGAATTCCGCGAACGGCACCGCAGGGAAAATGAAAAGCCGGCTCCCGCAAAAGACTGCATGGAGCCGGTCTGACGCTCTGAAACCTTTTCTCAGAAAGCGTCCGGAATCCACTGATTCCGCGTGTCGGCGACGCCGAAGAGCAGTTCCGCGCTTTTCATCTCCGGCGATGCCGGGGCGAGCCCGATCACCAGTTTGTGCGTGCCAGCCTTCAGCTCGAGCTCTGCAAGCTGATTCTGCGGCGCCCGGTGGAATGCCGGTACCATCACGCCGCATTCGCGTCCGAAACGGAACTCGCCGTCAACCCACACCAGCATGTTGGCGGGAGTGTTGACCAGCAGACGGATCGTGCGGTCGGATGTCAGATGAAACTCCGTTTCCAGCATCATCAGCGATTCGCCCGGAAGAGCGGTGAAATCGACGGTGGTCAGGTTGCCCGGCAGCAGAATCTCTTTCGCATCGGCGGCGGGGACCGGTTTGAACTTGCGGTAGTCCTCCGCAAACCACGGACGGAACACCGAACGTTTCGCCCGGATCGCAAACGGCTTCAGGTCGAATGGAAGTACCGGCGTCTGTTTCAGGGAGACTTTGTCCTTCAGCGCAACCACCAGATCGGTGAATTCGTCGAGTGTCGCCGGAGCCTGAATGCCGGTAATCTCCTTGCTGACCACGAGGGTTCGTCCGATGGGCCGGAGCCATTCGCCGCTGACGAGCTCCGGATTGATGAGTCCGAAAATCGCGCCGACCGTGGCTCCCGTGCAGTCGGCGTCCTGTCCGCAGTTGACCGCAAGGCAGATCGTCTTTCCGAAGTCTCCGTTGCCGAGCAGGAGGGCCATGACCATGAACGGAAGATTCATTTTGACGTCGGTGAAGTTCGCGTTTCCGCAGTGTTTCATGATTTCGGCGCGGACGGTTTCCGGCGTTCCGTTTTCGCACCATGCGATCGTGTCGCGGATGGCGCGGGCGAGCGCGGATTCCGCGGGAATGCAGGCGAGTCCCGTCTCAATGAGTTTGCGCAGGTCGGATTCGATGAAGGCCTGACTTTCGAGCGCGGCGAGGAACTGTTCCGCATAGACGCCGTTGCCCGCATGGTCGACGCACGCATCTTCGTATGCGAACTTTGCGGCGAGTTCGGGATTTCCCGGCGCGAGACACGCCCAGAGTTCGCTGCGGATGGCCGCGCCGAGACCGTCGACGAACCAGTTGTCGTACATCCCGCAGAGCGGCGCGGGGATGCCGCGTTTGATGTTGCGGATGGCGACTCCGTATTCGTCGAACGGGAAATCAATGCATTCCGGCCAGGCCTTCGCAAAGAGTTCGCGGCTGACAACGCCGTCCCACTCCTTGTCGAGCTTGCACGCCCATAGAACCTGCAGATCGAGGTCGTCGTTCGGCATCATCTCGTTCGGCACCGGGTCATAATACGAGAGGTTCAGCGGTCCCGTGCTGCCTTCCCAGGGTTGTCACAGCGTTCCGCCCACGGCTTTGCCCAGCCATGCGCCCAATACTTTTCCGCGGTATTCCGCATCCGTCATAGAAAATCCTCCTTGATTTTTTTGTTCTACTGCAACTGTTGCAATATAGCTTTGACAGGAGGAAAAGTCAAGCGGGAATCAGAAAAAAATTCCCCCGCCGCAAAAATCAGATCTTTGGGACGGGGGAAAGACGAGGTCGAGAGGGATGGCTTAGAACATGGAGAGTCCCATGCTGAAGTGGAAGCGGATCCGGTTTGCGACGCCGCGCTGGTTGTTGAGAAGCGGATAGGCAAGGTCGAGACGGATCGGGGCGTTGACCACGGGCAGTTTGATGCGCAGTCCGTAACCGACGCCGATGTTCGGAGAGGAGAAGGGACCGAAGCGTGAATGGGTGGCGTTGCCGACGTCGATGAAGACTGCGCCGCGGACGAAATCCCAGATCGGATGCGATATTTCGGAGGTGAGGACATACATGAAGTCGCCGCCGTAGTTGTCCTTGTTCCGGTCGGTCGGTCCGATGGAGCGGTAGGGGAAGCCGCGGACCGAGTCGCCGCCGCCGAGGAAGTAGCGTTCATAGAGCGGCGGATCTTTTTTCCAGTCGCCGATGGAGCCGATCATGCCGATTTTTCCGCCGATGGACCAGATGAACATCTTGTCGAAGATGGAGTAATAGTTCATGCCCTTGAGTTCGAGGCGGTAGTAGTTGTTGGTTCCGCCGAAGAGTTCGGAGGAGACGGAGCCGAGGAGGTTCACCATGTATCCCGAGGTCGGGTCGAGCGCATTGTCGCGCGTATCCCGTTCCAGACTCAAATGGAAGCGTCCGACATAGCTTCCGCCTTTTTCCTTCTGGAAGACTTCCGACATGTGTTTGTTCATACTGTGGATTCGGACGTGTTCAAAGGTGTATCCGCCGCTGATGGTGGTGAAGTCGTCGAAAATGCGTTTGGTGAGCGCGGTTGTCACGCCGATCCGCTGTTCTTCCCAGTCGTCGTATTCCACGTTCCGCAGATATCCGGAGACGTCCCAGCGGAGCGGGATGCCGAAGAGCCACGGTTCCGTGAAATCCGCCTCGAAATTGTAGCGTTTGAGACCGTACATCGCGAGGATTCGCGCGCGCTGGCCGCCGCCGGTGAAGTAGTTGTACGGATCGAGAATATCCATATTGGAATGGGTCAGTTCGATCATGCCCGCGAGACTGTCCGAATCCGACCAGCCTGCGCCGATCTTGGCGTTCAGGAAGTTCTTTTCTTCGACGCGGATGTCAATGTCCTTCCTGTCCGCTTCGGGTGAATTGATGGAGACGGCTTCGACTTTGTTGAAGTACCCCATGCCCATAAGGCGTGATTTCGAAGCGCTGATGAGGTGTTTGTCGACCGGGTCGTCCGGTTCGATGGCGAGCTCCCGGCGGATCACATGGTCCTTCGTCCATTTGTTGCCGGAGATGAAAACGTCGCGCACCTTGTAGGGCTTTCCCTCGACGATATCGACGATGAGGTCGACTTTATGGTTCGGGTAGTCGGGAATGCGCTTGACCTGGCAGACGAGGTCCGCGTACCCCATCGGCGAATAGCGGTCGTCTATGGCCTGTGTGGTCGCCCGTTCGGAGAGACTGCTGAAAGTGTCGCCTGTTTTGAGCGTGAGAAGCGGAGAGAGCTCTTCGGTTTTCAGGCGTTCGTTTCCGGTGATGGAGACTTCGCCGATTTTGTACGGTTCGCCTTCATCGAGAATGAATTCGATGGAAACATGTTCCGGGTCGGCTTTGTCTTCATGAATGCGGACTTCCTTGACGACGAAATCGAGGTAGCCTTTCGTCCAGTAGAGATCGCGGAGGCGCACGATGTCGTTGTCGAGTTCGCGCCGGTTGAAGAGACCGAGGTCGAGGAAGGGGATCCAGTTGAGCCAGGAGTGCTGGTTCATGATGGCGTTTTTCAGTTCGCTTTCGGAGAAGGCCGCGGCATTCGTGAAGACCACCCGGTCGATTTTCTGTTTGAGGTTTTCCTTGATTCGGAATTCAACGGTGACGGAACCGTCCTTTTCTGTGATGAGCCGCGGGTCGATCTGCGCGTCGTGGTGTCCGGCGTCCGAATAGAACTTGCGCAGGGCGTTGGCGGAATCAATGAGACGCTTGTCGTTGAGGAGGCCGCCGGGGGCGAGGGTGATTTTTTCGCGCAGTTTCTCTTCGCTGAATTTTTCGTTTCCGCTGATGATGATTTTGTTGATGCCGGCTTTCGGCGCGATGCGGAAAACGAGGTCGATTTTGCCGTTCGGCGTCTTTTTCGTTTCGGCGGTGACGTCGGAGAAGAAGCCGGTGGCGTGCAGTCGTTTGATGTCGTCGTTGACGATGCGTTCGTCGTAGCGCGCGCCTTTGCGGCTCTGGACGTTCATGCGGAAGATGTCGTCGGTGAAGCGCCCGCTGTCCGGTTGTTCAAACGAGACGGAATTCAGCTCCTGGGCGAATGCGGCGGAGCAGAGGAGAAAGCAGACGCAGAGAGCGGAGATACTGTCTTTTTTCATGGTGCGGGGGGCTTCCTGTTGGTTAATCTTTCTTGACGGGAACGTCTTCGTTGCCGTATTTGTGTTCGATGCAGCGGAACTCCATGAGCTGCGGGATGAAACGCATGTTGACGATGCCGGTGCGTCCGTTACGGTTCTTTTCGACGATGAGCATGGATTTGATGCCGTCCTTCTGGCCTTCGGCGTTGTCCTCTTTGGATTCATCGCGGTTCCGGTGCAGGAAGACGACCAGGTCGGCGTCCTGTTCGATTGCGCCCGATTCGCGCAGGTGGCTCAGTTTCGGAAGGGGGTTCTCCTTCGGGTTCGTCGATTTTTCGGATTCTCGGCTCAACTGCGCGAGAACGAGAACGGGGACGTTCAGTTCTTTGGCAATGGCTTTGAGTCCGCCGGAAATTGCGGCGACTTCGACCTGGCGGCTCTCCGCGGAACGGTCGCCTGCGCGCATCAGCTGGAGGTAGTCGATGACGATGAGGTCGATTCCGTTCAGCTCCTTCAGCTTCCGCGCTTTTGCACGGAGTTCGAAGACGGAGATCGCGCTGGTGGAGTCGATGTAAAGATTGGCGCGCCGGAGGCTGTCGACTGCCGCGGCGAGGCGCTGGGTGTCAACGTCCTGGAGCGAGCCTTCGTAAATTGCGGAAAGCGGAACCTTGGCTTCGGTGCAGAGCAGACGCTGAATGATCTGCCTGTCGGTCATTTCCAGCGAGAAGAACGCGACTTTTTTGCGGCTTGCCGGACCGTCGGTTTCGCGGTTGATGATGTTCCGGACGATGTTGAGCGCGAGCGCGGTTTTGCCGATGGAGGGACGGGCCGCGAGGACGAACATTTCGCCGGGTTTCAGTCCTCCGCCGATCAGTCGGTCGAGGTCGGGAAATTCAGTCGGGATGCCCGGAGCGACTTTGTGCTGTGCGATCTCCATCAGGTCGTTGAAGGTGGATTTGAGGAGCGCGCGGAGTTCTACGATTTCGGACTGGACGAATTTGTTTCGCACCTGGAAGATCTCGGATTCCACGGAGTCGAGAAGTTCTTTGATGTTCTCGTGTCCCTGCTTGCAGAGTTCAAGGGACATGGAGCAGGTTTTCATCATTTCGCGCAGCATGGCGTAGTCGCGGAGGAGGTGGCACCACGATTCGAGATGCGCCGCGCTGACGATGTAGGTCTGGATTTCGACAAGCGCTTCGAGTCCGCCGATCATTTCCAGACGCCCGGCGCGGGAGAGCCAGTCGCTGACGGAAAGGACGTCGATGGCGAGTTTTCCTTCAGAGAGGTTGAGCATCGCCTCGTAGATTGCGGCGTGCATCGGCTCGTGGAACATGGTTGAGGCTACGCGTCGGAAGAATGGATTGCCCATGGAAGGGACGGCGTCCTTCGCGTATTTCTTCTTTTTTTCGGAAGAGGCGACGCTGCCGAGGATGGAGGAGACGGTTGTGAAGTTTGTCGGATCGAGAAAGATGGCGGAGAGAACGGATTTTTCCGCTTCGAGATCAAAAGGCAGAGAATCCGCGGACGCGATTTTCAGCGTACGCGGATGATAATCCGGAGCGGCCGGAGCGAGTGCCCCGGCCGGATTCTGGGTCGTGAGCTCGGGCATTATTACGCACGAACAACGTTGACCTTGACGTCAACAACGACTTTCGGATGCAGCTTGACCGGGACGATGTATTCGCCGCAGGACCGGATCTGGGAATCCAGGTGGATTCTCTGATGGGAGACGGCGACGCCGAGAGCGGCGATCGCATCGGCGATCATGCGGTCCGTAACGGAGCCGAAGAGGTGACCGTCGTCGGAAGCCTGGAGGTGCAGTTCGACTGCGAGTTCCTGGAGCTTGGCGGCGATGCCCTGAGCGGCTTCGAATTCAGCCTGGCGCTGAGCTTCGATTTTTTCCTTGTGCGCGGCGAGCTGTCTGAGAGCGGCCGTTGTGGCAACGGCGGCAAGTTTTCTCGGGAGGAGAAAGTTTCTTGCATAGCCGGGAGCGACATGGACTTCCTCGCCGGCGAGACCGAGGTCTTCGACGTCCTGGAGAAGGATCAATTTCATGGAGGCCATAGTAATGTCTTCCTTTGGGTTAAGGGTTGAAGTTAGAGAACGAGACTGACGATTCTGGCTCTCTTGACGGCGACCGCGAGCATCTTCTGATGCTTCAGGCAGGTAC
>URNE01000125.1 GCA_900549045.1 uncultured bacterium
CTTCTTGTTCAAATCTCAACCGAAGCACTTCGGAAGAATCCTGCAGAACATTATACGCATGAGCTTTTTCCACGTAAAGCAGCAGAACTTCAAAAGACGCTGAAACTCAGCGATCTGGAAATCCAAATCCTGCTGGTTCAGGCCTTTGTTCAAAAAGACCTTCTCTGTATTGCCGATGGTCACAACCGCCACAGCGACAGAAATGACAAAGTCATTTTCATTGCAAAATCTCTTGATCGCGATATTGCAGAAATCTAAGAAGCTCTTACGGAAAAAAGCCGGCTGTGCCGCTATGTGTGTATTGATAATGACTTAGACTTCAATTCCGAACTTTTTGGTTTTCTCAACGGATTCTCAACCGATCCGATCGCAAATATTTTCTTCGAACGCAACACAGAAAAGTCCCTCCCCTGGGATTTCTACGGAGCTGTCGTCGAAAAGCACGGAGAACTGCTTGAGCGCATCATAACCTCACGCAGCGGGACGAAAGCGGCAAACATCCTGCTCTACGGGGCACCGGGAACCGGAAAAACGAGTTTCGCGAAAACACTTGCAGAACGTCTACGCCGCTCCTGCTATCTCATCAAGCAGAAACCCGGAATCAACAGAGATGCCGAAGGCAAACCTGAATTCCGTTTCGGAGCTCTCGGAGTCTGCGCGGATATGGTGGATCCGACACAAAGCCTGATTATCGTCGATGAAGCCGACGAGATGCTTCGCGGCGGAGGCGGCGGAAACTTTCTCGCATCAATCTTCGGAGGAAACGTATCCGTCGGCGACAAGGGACGCCTCAACATGGTGCTCGATTCCAGCAAGGTTCCGACCATCTGGATCACCAACACGCCAGCCGAAGCCCTGGATGAATCCAGCCGCCGACGCTTCGATTACGCCATCCGCTTTGAACCGCTCACCGATGCGCAGCGCAAGATGATCTGGCGCAACAATATCTGCAAAATGAATCTGGAACCGCTGATTCCCGATGAACTGCAGACCAAGCTGGCCTCGCTCTATCCGGTCAGCGCGGGCGGCATTACGCTCGTCCTGCAGAACCTCTCCAAGATGACTCCAGGACCGGAAGAGGTTGAAGGACTCATAGAAAAGCTGATGCGTCCGCACTGCGAACTGCTCGGGATTTCCACGCAGAAAAACAAAATGCTTCCGGCGAAAGACTACTCTCTTTCCGGACTCAACATCAAGGGGAAGATTCCGCTTGAAAACATCGTCGGCGCGGTCCGAAACTATCTGAACGGCAAGCGGAACGAGATTGACCGTCCGCGCATGAACCTGCTGCTCTCCGGAGCTCCGGGGACTGGAAAAACCGAGTTCGTCAAGTATCTCGGCGCGGTGCTGAACACCAAAGTCATCGTCAAAATGGGAAGCGACCTGCTGGACATGTACGTCGGCGGAACCGAACAGGCGATCAAACAGGCGTTTGCCGAAGCGGAGAAAGAGCACGCCATTCTCTTTCTCGATGAAATCGACGGAATGCTTCAGAGCCGTGAACGCGCAACCCGCAACTGGGAGGTGACGCAGGTTAACGAGCTGCTGCACCGGATGGAGAATTTCGACGGCGTCATGATCGGCGCAACCAACTTCGCCGTCAATCTGGATCCCGCGGTCATGCGCCGCTTCACCTTCAAGCTGGAGTTCGATTATCTGGACGACGCGGGCAAGAAAATTTTCTTCGAACGCATGTTCCACGCACAGCTCGTCCCGGATGAGGAACGCCGCCTCGCGCAGATTCAGCATCTTGCCCCCGGCGACTTCCGCACCGTCCGCCAGAGTTTCTTCTACCTCGGGAACGACGTCTCCAACAGCGACCGCCTCGACGCCCTCCTCCGCGAAAGCGAAAGCAAAACAGGAGTCGCAGGCATAAAAAAACAGATCGGATTCTAAAATAATTTCATCCGATCTGCAATCGAACGCAAAGCGTGACGCGGAGCTGCATTTCCGCGTCACGCTCTTTTGTTCTTTAATTACGCCTTCATCAGGACGACGCAGGTGTGCTTCGGAAGCTCCACTTTGCCGGAATCGGAGAGAATGGTCCGTCCGGTCCAGTGATCCTTCAGCGCAACGCCTTTGCCGAAGATGGAAACAAGGTCGACGTCAAGCGTCTGCGCATCGTCTTCGAAGTTGAAGACGCCGACGCAAGGAGCTCCGTCGCTGTTGCGCTTTGCCGCCCAGATCGCCGGAATTTCGCGATCGAAGAGGTCAACCGGGTAAGCGTCAAACGTATCCGTTTTGGCAAGCAGGAGCTTGGAGAGCGCGGCGCGTTCGGGCGCGAGCGTACTGAAACGGTCGGAAATCAGCACGAGTCCGCCGACCAGCCAGAGAGCGGAGGTCCAGAGCTGAATCTCGTTTTCGGTCAGCTCGTTGTTGTCCTTGCGGGCGATATGGACGTCCGGATCGTTGATCCACAGACGCTTGTGCATGTAGCGGCGGTTGATGATGTTGCGGCAGACGTAGCTGACCCACGGAGCCTCGGTGTTCGCGCGGTCCTCCTCGCGTCCCCAGTACGGCGTGATGTCGGTGCCGATGCGGTTTGCGTTGACGATGCCGGCGCAGGGTCCGAGCGGCGAGGTGCAGCCGAGCATGAACGCATCCTCGCCGATGCCTTCGCGGATCGCTTCATAGCCGCGGCGGAGAACCTGGGCGCGCGTCATCTTCGGGTTGTGGTAGACGCCGCCGATCACGCTGACTTCATACATCATGAAGTCGAGTTTCACATAGACGCAGCCGGATTTGCGGACGGCGCGGAAGAGGTCGCGGAGGTGGTTGCAGACTTCCGGATGCGTAACGTCGAGAATCGCAATCGGAACGTTGTCGCGCCAGGTGGTCGGATAGAGAATTTCGCCGTTTGCATCGTGAATCATCCATTCCGGATGTTCCTCCAGAATTCTGGAACCTTTTTCAACTGCGAACGGAGCGAACCAGAGTCCGGGTTTGATGCCGGTCGCGGCGATCTTTTCAAGCACGGGCTGAATGCCGTTCGGGAACTTTTCGGAGGGAGCAAGCCAGTCGCCGAGATACGGCTGATAGCCGTCGTCGATCTGGAAGTATTCCATCGGAAAATCTTTTTTGTGCTCGATGCAGTAGTTCAGATTCTCCAGAATGTCGGCTTCGGTGACTTTGTGGAAATAGTAATACCAGCTGCACCAGCCGGTCGGGACATGATCCCAGCTCCTGGCGTTCATCTGTTTCGCCCAGTCGGAAGCGTACTCCTCAAGCAGCTTCCAGGCGTTGGCGCCGTGACGGATCACAAGGATTTCCGAACGGATGGATTCGCCCGGTTCGAAAAGAATGTTGTCTCCGTAGCAATAGGCGGAAAACTCTTTGACTCCCGCATCATCGAGCTCAACCGCCATGCGGGTGAACTGATCGGCGGAAGAAATGAATCCGGCAAGCATGTTGTTTCCGGTGGCTTTGTCATTGAGCATCGCCACATATTCGCCGGAGAAGCGGTTCGGCGTGACGCCGTCGTACGCGGGGGCGTCGCTGACGCAGAAGCGCTTGTAGCCGTCGCTGACATGATAATCGGCCTCGCCGAATCTGCGGGAACCGACGGGGGCGGGCATGGTCCAGCCTTCGCGGAAGATGCGGATGTCTTTCCCCTTCGCGGGGAATTCGAATCCGGTGAAACGGAAACCGCCGAAGCGGACCGGCTTTCCGGAGTTGTTCGTCACAACCGCCTGAATGCGGCCGCCGTCCTGAAGTTCGACTGTGAATCCGGCGGAATTGTTCCGGGGAAGCCACTGTCCGTCAATCTGAATTTCGACTTGGATCATATCTGTTCCTTATTTGGAGGTGGAGTTTTCAATAAGTCTGCGCAGAACCGGTTCGATCACAGTTGCCATGCGGTAAAAACCGAGGTCGTTCGGATGACAGAGATCAACCGTGCAATCCCAGCGGCGGTCACCTGCAAACAGCGTCTCGCCGTCGATGAAAGCGACGTTGCAGTCGCCCGCGCGCACGGCGTTTTCATAGGTCCGGCGGATGATCGTGCGGCGCTCAATGTCGTCACGGTTCACGCGCGGATAGAAATTGCAGCGGGAGAGCATAAGGATCGGAAGTTCCGGCCGCGCATCGCGGATGATCTGGAAAAACGGCTCATGCGTCCTGCGCAAATGCTCCGCAGTCGGAGCGTTGTGGTCGTAATCGAAAACGAACGCGGTCAGATCAAGCGATGCAATCGCGCGGGCGACGGCCGGTTCGCCGCGTCCGCAACCCGAGAATCCGAGGTTGATCTGCGGAGCGTCAAAGGCACGGCAGAGCGCGGCCGGATAGCTGTTGCCCGGACGCGATGCGCACGCGCCGTGCGTAATGGAGGAGCCGTAGAACAGAATCGGCTTTTTAATCCGGTGCGGAGTCGGCGGAAGCAGCTGCGAACCCGGAAGGACTCCGATTTCAATGTGTTCCGCCGCGCCGATCAGCGGCATGTTCACCTGAAACAGACTCAGCTCGCCGTCCAGATCCCGTGCAACGGTTGTCTCCAGATGACAGTTCAGCAGTTCCGGAGCGCGGGAAATTCCGATGAAATGCGGGTCGACGCCGTCCAGACGGTAGCAGTCGAATCCGTTCTGCGCGATCTTCGGCATGTGCGGAAGGTCGTGCGAATAAATCAGGTCCGCGCGGATCGCAACGACTTTGGAATCCGTGCGGAAGCGGATTGCTCCGCCCGTGGTGTTGTTCGCAAGTTCCAGCGCGCCCTCGTTGACGTCCGCCGCAGTCATATCGGCTGGCAGACGGTAATACTCCTTCCGCGGATGCTTCCAGGGGAAGCCTTCCACGACGAACGGGGCGCGGTTTACCGAATGGAACTCAAATTTCATGCCGTCGATTTCAACCGGCTTGAAATTTTTGTCGATCTCCTCCAGTTTCACGATGAATCTCCCGTTTAAACGTTCCAGTCTTCACCTTTGGACTCAAAATAAGCGGCGACGTGCGGAACGATCGGCTTGATGAGTTTCTTGATTGCGCGGGCATATTCGCGAATCTCCCACTGGGCGTGTTCGCTGTCGCGCAGTTCGAGGAAGTGCAGAAGGTTCGCGAGATCCACCGTTCCCCAGAAGGTGACCATCATGTTCTGCGGAAGGACGCCGCGCGCCTGTTCGCGGCAGACGCCGGAGGCGAGCAGCTTTTCGTAGAGCGCAAGCGAAGACCGGTTGTGGTCGGAAATGAGATTGCGCAGCGCGTCGTCGTCGAACGACTCGTCCGCGAACGACGCCTGCCGGTTGCTCTCCGCCTGACGGCGCAGTTTCGGCGGGGTGTAGAACTCCATGTCGATTTCCGTGTAGCGGCGGGAAATTTCGTTGTACGACCAAGTGCGGTGACGGTGCCACTGTCCGCGCACAAACAGCGGACAGTGAATGCTGAATGTGAAGACCACGTGTTCCAGCGGGCTGGTGTGCTTGTTCTCAATCAGGTAGTTGAGAAGACCGACGTCACGGTCATCCATTGCATCCTTGAGTTTGCCGAAGGAGACGCGGGCGGCGTTGACAATGGTCGCTTCGGTGCCGAGATGGTCGATCAGGCCGACCCATCCCTGTCCATCGAGAACTTTGACATGATTGTCGGGGGGGACATTGAGCTGTTTCATCATGATTGCTGATCCTTGTATTTACAGAATTTTTGATTTGAGCCGAAGGGTTGATTTCATGTTCGAGTCCGCCGCGGCGCGGACGGCGGCTTTCGCCGATGTGCGGACGAGACGCGACGACGCGGCGTAATCAAGCGCTTTGAGCAGAGAATCCCAGTCTGGAAAGCGTCCAGCCGGGTCTTTCGCGGAAAGACGCAGCAGCAGCTGAATCGTTCCCGCCGAAACGGAGACATTCGGGTTGCGCTCCGCCGGAAGCGGAAACGGGGAAAGCAGATGCTTCTGAAACAGCTCCCGCTCGTCAAACGAATGGAACGGCAGAACTCCGGTCAGCATCTGGAAGAGCATCACGCCGAGCGCGTACATATCCGACTGCATCGACATTTCGTCGCCGGAAACCGCTTCGGGGCTGATGTACCACGGCGAAACGCACGGATGCCCGCCGGTCAGCACAACCGATTTCCAGTAGAACATGCCGAATTCCGCAAGCCGCATCCGGTCCTCCGCATCGTACAGGACGTTGGAGGGCATGAGCGATCCGTGAAACGTCCCGGTCGCCCGGAAAGCGTCGCGCAGGATTTCCGCTATGTCATAGACAACGTTCAGCGCATCGAGCTGCGGCATCGGAGCCTTGCTGGAAATGCGGAACGCCAGATTCGGATGCTCGTAGTAATCCGTTACATAGTAACAGTTTGCATTGATGGAACCGAAGCCGTGATAGGGAGCGAGCGAATCCGGCAGGGAACACGCGAGCAGCGCATCCGTTTCCCGCTTGAAAAGAGCGCGCTCCTCCTCCGTCGTGTTTTTGTTGTAGACTTTGAGCCCGAACGGTTTGGAATTGAAATCCGAAAGCTGATAGAACCGTCCGTGCTCCGTCTTTCCGGTCTGGCTGACAACGGTATATTTGCCGACCTTCTGTCCCGCGGAAAGCGCGAGCACGCCGGGAAACGGCTTTGCGTCAAGCCCCTCCACGGAGTCGAGAAAGCGGATCGTGAGATCATGAAGGGAAATGCGGTCGCCGTTTGCCAGCGGCGTTCTTGATCCGGGCGCGACGGATGCGAGATCCTCGAAAAACCAGTTCCCGTCGCAGTCGGCGATCCGGAAATGCGGA
Organism: uncultured bacterium; assembly: GCA_900549045.1. GTDB lineage: Bacteria > Verrucomicrobiota > Lentisphaeria > Victivallales > UBA1829 > UBA1829. Next base: position 6,705 of record URNE01000125.1, read on the forward strand.
CAGTTTCCCGGCGGCAGAACGATGTTGCAGTCGGGCGTGCAGCCGAGCGTCAGCAGGAATCCCCGCGTCAGACGGATGTAGTTCAGCGTTCCGTTTTCATCAAACAAAAGATAAGGCATAAAGACTCCC
>URNE01000126.1 GCA_900549045.1 uncultured bacterium
TCGAAGTCGGTATCGGCGTCTCTTTCGGCGGCGCCAGAAGCATCGTCACAATGAAACACGTCGGACTGAATGTCGCGGCCGACCCGTTGTTCACTCTCACCTATACGGGCGTCAACGGCGGGCTCGTCATTGTTTCCGCAGATGATCCGGGACTCGCCTCCAGTCAGAACGAACAGGACAACCGCAACTACGCAAAAGCCGCCAAGATGCCGATGCTCGAACCGTCCGATTCCCAGGAGGCATACGACTTCACCATCAAGGCTTTTGAACTCTCCGAAAAGTTCGACACCCCCGTCCTGCTCCGCATGACCACACGCGTCTGTCACTCGCAGACCGTCGTTCATCTGCACGGCGAAGCCAATCCGTTCGTCCAGAAGCCCTATGTGAAGAACATTCAGAAAAACGTCATGGTTCCCGCATTCGCCAAAAAGGCGCATGTCCGTCTGGAAAACACCATGAAGGAACTCGCCGCCTGCGCGGAAACCTCCGGTTTTGAACAGGTGAAACCCGGTTCAAAGGAACTCGGCGTGATCTGCTCCGGAATCTCTTACCAGCACGTCTGCGAAGCCGCGCCGGATGCTTCCGTGCTCAAGCTCGGACTCACCTGGCCGCTGCCGATGAAGAAAATCGCGGAATTCGCGAACTCCGTCAAACGCTGCGTCGTGATTGAGGAAGGCGACCGCTTCCTGGCCGACGCCATTTCCGCCGCCGGAATCAAAGTCGAGCCGAAGGATGATTCACTCCTCTTCGGCGAACTCAACGTCAACCGCGTCAAAAAGCAGCTTGACCGCGACTTCACGCCGGATCCGGCGCCGGTTCCGGGACGTCCTCCGCAGCTCTGCCCGGGATGTCCGCACCGCAAGTCCTTCGAGACTCTGCGCGACCTCGGCTGCATCGTCGCTGGCGACATCGGCTGTTACACGCTTGGCACGCTTCCTCCGTTCAGCGCAATCGACATGTGCGTCTGCATGGGCGCCAGTATCGGCCTCGGACTCGGTCTGCGCCGTTCGCTCCCCGAAGAACAGGCCCGCAAAGTCGTCAGCGTGATCGGCGACAGCACCTTCCTTCACAGCGGTCTCACCGGAATCGTTGAAATGGCGTACAACCGTCCGAAAACCGGGCACGTCGTCATCATTCTCGACAACTCCACCACCGCAATGACCGGGCTTCAGGAGAATCCCGCCACCGGGCATCTTCTCAACATGGATCCCGCAATTCCCGTCAATCTCGAAGCTGTCTGCCGCGCATGCGGCGTGAACAACGTCGATATCGTGGATACCACAAAGGAAACCGAACGGTTCAAAAATCTCGTTCAGGAGCGTCTCGCCTCCAATGACATCAGCGTCATCATCGCGAAACGCCCCTGTGTTCTGCAGATGAAAAAAATGGCGAAATTCGCGAAAAAGAACGGAGGCGCAAAATGACTCTCGACACCATCAACGTAGTCTTCGCCGGAATCGGCGGACAGGGCGTGATTCTCGCCAGCGACCTGCTGACTGCTGCGGCTTTCCGCAGCGGATTCGACGTCAAGAAAAGCGAACTCCACGGCATGAGCCAGCGCGGAGGCTCCGTCTCCAGCGACGTCCGTTTCGGCACGAAAGTCTGGAGCCCGATGATCCCCGAAGGACAGGCAGATTTCCTCGTCTCCCTCGCGGAAGATCAGGTTGAAGTCTGCCGCCATCTGCTGAAACCCGGCGGAATCGTTCTCTCCCCCTCCATGCTCGGAGATTACGATCCGGGGCGCAGCATGAACATCGCGATGCTCGGCGCTCTGAACGCCCATCTCAAACTTCCGGACGAAATCTGGAATCAGCTCCTCGCGGAAACCTTCTCCGGCGAGCTTCTGCCCGTCAACCAGGAGGCGTTCCGCAAAGGTGCGGAGTTTGTAAAGTAAACGGAGGACCCGATGCTTTCCACTCATTACAACCCGGTCAGCGCACAGGACTATATTCCGCGTTCGCTGCTCAAGCAGGTTCAGCTTCAACGTCTTCAGCGCATCGTCGCGCATGAATACAACAACGTGGAGTTCTACCGCAGACGCATGGATGAAAAGGGCGTCAAACCCGCCGATATCCATTCGCTCTCCGATATTTCCAAGCTCCCGTTCATGATGAAAAAAGATCTGCGCGACACCTACCCGTTCGGTCTTTTCGCGCTTGACATGAAACAGGTCGTGCGTCTCCACGCGTCCAGCGGGACCACGGGAAAACCGATCGTCGTCGGCTATACGAAAGACGATATCGACGTCTGGGTCAGCTGCATGAAACGCGCGCTTTCCATGGCGGGGATCGACCGCGGCGACATCATCCAGAACTCCTACGGCTACGGTCTGTTCACCGGCGGACTCGGCGCGCACTACGGCGTGGAAGCTCTCGGCGCAACCGTTGTTCCTGCTTCCGGAGGCAATACGGAACGCCAGATCATGCTGATGCGCGACTTCGGCGTAACCGGAATCTGCTGCACTCCGACCTATTTCATCCACCTCTGCGAAAAGGCGGGACAGATGGGAATCGACCTGCACGACCTTCCGATCCGCGTCGGCGTTTTCGGCGCTGAACCATGGACTGAAGAGATGCGCAAACGCATCGAAGAACAGTCCGGAATCGAGGCGTTCGACATCTACGGACTCTCCGAAATGAGCGGTCCCGGAGTCGGCATCGAGTGCGCCTGTCACAAGGGAATTCACATTTTCGAGGATCATTTCTACCCTGAAATCATCGACCCGGAAACCTGCGAAGTCCTTCCGGACGGCGAAGAGGGAGAACTGGTCTTCACGACTCTTTCCAAGTTCGCCATGCCGATGATCCGCTACCGCACCCGCGACCTGACGCGCATCATCTCCGAACCGTGCGAATGCGGACGGACCATCCGCCGGATTGCGCGCATTTCGCGCCGCAGCGACGATATGTTCATCATCCGCGGAGTAAACGTCTTCCCGTCCCAGATCGAAACCGGGCTTCTTGCGGTTGACGGTTCCCTCCCCCACTACCGCATCATCCTCACACGCCGCGACGACGGCCTGGACGACATGCTTGTCGAGGTTGAAATCAATCCCGGAAACTTCAGCGACAAAGTCCGTGCGATGGAAGAACTCCAGCAAAAATTCGTTCATTCAGTGGAACGGATTCTCGGAATCCGCACTCCGGTTAAAATTGTACCGCCGAACACCATTCCGCGCAGCGAAGGCAAAGCGAAACGAGTGCTCGACCTCCGCAACGAAAAGAAATCCTGAAAGGAGCGTGCAACATGAAATTGAAACAAATCTCCGTTTTCGTGGAAAACAAACCCGGTTCCGTGAGCCGTCCCTGCAAAGCCCTCGCCGACGCCGGACTCAACATCACGACTCTCACCCTTGCCGACACCAAGGATTTCGGAATTCTGCGCTTCATCATCGAAGACTGGCAGAAGGCGTACGACGTCCTCAAGGAAAAGAAATTCGCGGTCAGCGTCAACGATGTGATCGCGCTTGAAGTGGACGACGCCCCCGGCGGTCTTTCCGACATTCTCGAAAAACTTGAAGCGCATGGACTCAACGTCGAGTACATGTACGCTTCCGTCTACGGAAGCAACAACCGCGCGGTCCTCGTCTTCCGCTTCGACGACACCGAATCCGCCCTGGAGAAACTCGCGGAATGCCCCGATCTGCAGATCGTCGGATCCGCCCGGTTCTTCTCGCTGAAATAAGGAGAATTTAAAATGAACATCCGCAAACACCTTCTGATCGCCGGCGTCGCCGCCGCCCCCCTGCTCTTCTCCGCCTGCTGCACCGCAGTCGATACGCCGACGGCCATTACGGAAGAGCAGCAGAAAAACATCGAGCTTGACGCCTCTCTCCAGGATAAACTCAATTTCGAGTATGTCCGCACCTGGAAGACGGAGAACAAGTTTACAAATGTCTCCGTCCGCGCCCGCGTGAAGACCTACTCCACCTGGAACTGGATTTTCTGTTCATATCAGGACATCCCTCTCGCCTACCGTTTTGTCTGGTACGACAAAGACGGCAAGGAGGTCGGTCAGTCCACATGGAGTCATGTCACGGTCGACTACGGTGAAGAGGTCGGTTTCGCCTCCATGTCCCCGAATGCGCAAGTCGCCGGATACAAGCTCTTTATCCGACCGGAAAACGCCGATGAAGCGAATGCTCCTGCGGAGCCGCCGGAGGAAACTCCCGTAAAGACGGAGGAAACCACGCCTGCGAAGGCCGGAAAAGTCAGCGCGGACGTCAAGACGAAACCGACGTCCGTCACCCCGGTTGCAAAGAGCGTCTCGGCGGAAGAGGCTGAAGCCGATGCCGCATCCGCGCGTCAGGCGAAACCGGAAAAGAAATAAGCCAGCAACCCATTAACATAACGTAAGGAAGAAAAATGGTAAAACTCGATTTTGCGAAGGGCGGCGGTCTGCTCCCGGCAATTGCCCAGGACTGGAAAACCGGTGATGTCCTCATGCTCGCGTACATCAACGAAGAAGCCTGGAACGAAACCCTGAAGACCGGCAACGCCACCTACTGGACCCGCTCCCGTCAGAAACTCTGGAGAAAAGGCGAGGAATCCGGAAATGTCCAGAAAGTCAAGGAAATTTATGTCGACTGCGACCTCGATACGGTCATTTTCAAGGTCGAACAGATCGGCGGAGCCGCCTGCCACGAAGGCTATCACTCCTGCTTCTTCCGCAAATATGAGAACGGCGAACTCGTTGTGGTCGGCGAGCGCGTCTTCGATCCTGCGAAGGTTTACAAAAAGTGATGACGGAACTCCCGCGCATTTTCTCTGAAACATTGCCGGGAGTGCGTTTTCACTCTTCCGCCCGCTGGGCGGATTATACATCCATGGGCGCCGGTCTCGCGGGATTCTTCCTCGCCGAACCGGATTCCATGGATGATCTGTTTTCAGTGATTGCGATCTGCCGCAAACGCCGCATTCCGGTCTTTCCGCTGGGTGCGGGAACCAATCTGATCGGTTCGGACTCTCCCCTTGAAATCTGTTTTCTGAAACTCGGAAACAAATTCCGGGAAGTGGAAATCGCCGGGAATCGGATTGCCGCCGGAGCGGGTGCAAAGCTTTCCGTTCTGCTGGATTTTGCGGCGGAACACGGATTCGGCGGCGCAGCCGGACTCGGCGGAATTCCGGGAACCGTCGGCGGAGCAATCCGCATGAACGCCGGAGCCAACGGCAGTGAAATTGCGGATTTTCTCGTTGAGGTCGAATATGTTTCCGCCGGGACTCTGCACAGGGTTCCCGTCAAACGCGACGAATGGCGTTACCGCACGTCGCCGCTTCCGGAAGACTGCGTTGTGACAAAAGCGTTTTTCCGCTTTTTCCCCTGCGAACCGGAGGCCGAGCGCGGGCTGCTCGCCAAAGAACGCCGCAGACGCGCCCTCGTGACGCCGCGCGGACGTTCCGCGGGAAGCGTCTTCCGCAACCCAGCCCCGGGACTTCCCGCCGGACGCCTTCTGGAGCGTCAGGAGGCAAAGAGTTTCGCGTGCGGAGAACTGCGGGTCAGTCCGGAACATGCGAACTGGATCGTGAATCATTCAAAACAGGTCTCGGAATCGGACTGTGCGGCTCTGGCGTCCCGGATGGCCCTCGCGGTGAGGACCGGATGCGGAGTCGTTTTGAATATGGAACTGAGGTTTGTGAATATGGAAACAAAGAAAACGGCGGAGGCTGCGCGCCCCTTGAACATTCTTGTGCTGAAAGGCGGAACGAGCGCGGAGCGCAAAGTCTCCCTGATCTCCGGAGCGGCGGTTGCCGATGCTCTGCGCAAAGGGGGACACCATGTCGAAGAGTATGATATTGCGGAACTCAAAATCACCGACGCCATGCGCAAGGCTGATGTGGTCTATCCGGTCCTGCATGGAGGTTTCGGCGAAGACGGAACCATCCAGAAGATGCTGGAGGACGCAGGAATCAAGTTCGTCGGTTCGGGTTCTCAGGCGTGCCGCGACATCATGGACAAAATCGCCTCCAAGCGCATCATGGATGCGAACGGCATCCGCAATCCGAAGAGCGCAGTGGTCGACAGCCTCGACGCCCCCTTCCCGAAAGAGCTTGGACTTCCTCTGATTGTCAAACCCCCGATGGAAGGCTCAACCTTCGGGCTTTCGCTCGTCAATTCCGAAGCGGAATGGCGCGCGGCTCTGGAGCTTTCGTTCAAATACGGTCATCCGGCGCTTGTGGAACAGTATATCGACGGAGTGGAATCGACCGTCGGCGTTCTGAACGGCAAAGCTCTTCCGCTCGTCGAAATCCGTTATCCGGGAAAGCTTTACGACTACGACGCCAAATACACGCACGCCCACGGAGAAACGCAGTACATCTGTCCGCCGACCGGAATTTCCGAATCCGCGCAGAAGGAGGCGCAGGAACTTGCCGTAAAATACAGCCGCGCCGTGAACGCCCGCGACATGATCCGGGTCGACGTTCTCATTTCCCGCAAAGACGACTCCGTCTGGGTTCTGGAAGGCAACGCGCTCCCCGGCTGCACCCCGAGCAGTCTTCTGCCGAAGGCCGCCGCGACGGCCGGCATTTCATTTGTGGAAATGTGCTGTATGCTCGCTTGCGCCGCCGTGGAGCGCTGAGCTTTTTCACATTCAATTCATCTGGCGGTTTGTTCTCCGGAACGGCCGCCTTTTTTCACGCGCTCCCTTTTGTTGTGATTGTTTTCACATAAACTTTATTCCGAAAACGACCGCTGTTTGCCGAGCCGGGAAAAACATGCTGTTACATTTTTCACAGACAGTTTAAAGTCAAGGTTTTCGCAGCGATCAAATCCGCATAAACCATTTTGGACAAGAAGTTTTTTCTTCTTTTATTTCCGCTGAATTTC
>URNE01000127.1 GCA_900549045.1 uncultured bacterium
GGAGGAACAGAACAATATATCCACTGCCGCCTCGTGCTCTGCCGCAACAGAATACGCCGACTAGAAACATTCACGCAAGAATAATTTTTTGTTTTTTTTCGGATAAACACTTGACATCGGCTCTTCGGGATGTTACAGTATACATGAAACACATACATGTATGGATTGACAAAAAGGATGAGAGATGGCTCAGTTCGCAAAATTCAAAGATGTGGCGCAAAAACTGCGGGGCAGGATCGAAAACGGAGAATTCTCTCCCGGATGCATGCTGCCTTCGGAGAATGAACTGGCGGTTCAGTTCGGAATCAGCCGGGCCTCCGCAAGAAAAGCCCTCGGTGTTCTGGAAGAAGAACAGCTCATCTCGCGTCAGGCCGGCGTCGGGTCATTCGTCCGCCGGATCGGCGAAGCGGAACCGGAACGCCGCCTCAGCATCGGAATCAGCAATACCGCCTGGAGCTGGTATACCGCCGATATTTTTGAAACTGCGCACAAGGTCTGTTCCAACAACCGCGCACAGCTGATCTTCTCCGATCTGACGGAGCTCTCCTCCGCAAAGGCGAACTCGCTCAACGGCGCGCTGATCCTTGCCGGCTGGGACAGCGTCTCGCTGGAGAAAACGGACCGCATCGCCGCGGACGGCCTGCCGGTCGCTCTGCTGAACCGCATCTCCGTTCTGCCGAATATTGCCTACTGCGCGGTCGACTATGAACAGGAAGCCCGGAATGCCGTAAACTTTCTCTTCCGGTTCGGATGCAAAAGAGTCGCGGTTCTGCAAACGCCTTATATCAGCCGCTATGCGGACGCCACCCGCACAGCAGGGTATGCAAAAGCGTGTGCCGAACATGGGAAAACGGAAATCCGATGCCTCCTCGAGGACAGAATCGATGCCGTGCAGAAAGCACGGGATTTTCTCTCAAAGGAACGCCCGGACGGGGTTTTCCTCACCATGCGCTATTCTCTGGACAGTTTTCTCTTCGCCTGCCGCGATCTCGGAATCCGGCCGGGAAAAGACCTCGCGGTCCTCTGCTTCGACAAAGTCGACGGACCGATGGTGCGAGATGAAAACATCACATTCGTTGATATGCCGCTCCGTGAAATGACGGAATGCGCAATTCAATATCTCATAGACAAAGGCAAAGACCGCTCCCTCCCCGTTCTCCGGCGTCTCTTCAAAACGGCGCTCGTCATGGGCAGCAGCGCCTTCGCCGGCAACCAGTGAATGGAGGTCCCGACTAAAAAAAATTTTTCTTCAGAATTCCCGGTCGCGTCTCAAAACCTCAAAGACAAAAATTCAACCAAAGAAAGAGTCGGAACATGATCAAAAACTCACAAAAACCGTGCCGCACGCTCCCATCGATCCGTGGAACAAAGAAGTTCACTCTTATAGAACTCCTCATCGTCATTGCGATCATTGCAATTCTTGCAGGCATGCTGCTCCCGGCGCTGAACTCGGCAAGAGCCCGCGGCATCGGAACGCAGTGCGTAAACAACCTGAGGCAGCTCGGACTCGGAATCGGACTCTATCACGGAGATTTCGATGATTACATGCCGCCGCAAAGAACCTATCTCACTTCAACTCATACAGCCACCTGGACACAAATGCTCATGGGACCGAACCGCAAAGACGCAACGAATCCATACCAGAGCGGACTGTACATGAAAAAAGGCGACTACATATCGACGACCAATCTGCACTGCCCCTCGCCGATGCTCGACAAAGTCGATCTTACCGCGACTGTCACGCACAGCGATGCGGGCGGCAACCCGAAAAAATCCGCCTCGTGGTGGATCCGCAATCCGCACTACGCGCTCAATTCGAACATGTACCCCGCGACCTATGGCCAGTCGGTTCGCATTTCCGCAATAAAGTCCCCCTCCAAGAAACTCTACACCGCAGACATCTGGGAACGCAACGCCTCCGATGTCAGCGACAAACGGTATGGATGCATCCGCTGGCAGATCGGCGTATTCAACAACACCGACTACGGCAATGTCGCAGCCCGCCACCTTTCGCTCGCCAATGTCATGCACGGCGACGGGAGCGTGCGCGGATATAAAATCCGGGATATGGAACATCCGTTTCAAAGCTGGCCGTTTATCAATACGACGGAAGTAAAAAATGAATTTCACCGCTACGATTATTAAGACAGGAGAGCGTTCATGATACGTTTTTTTGCATTTCTGATTCTCTGCGCCGGCTTGTGCGCGGAGGAATACCGGGCAGATTTCAACAAGGATGCCGCAGGCTGGCGCATTGAATCCGGCAAAGAGCTCCGGCGTTCCCCCATTCCGGGACGGAAAGACGATGCGCTCCTTTTTTCCGGCAACGTCCGCTATGCGTCTCCGGTCCTTGCCCTGAAACCGGGTGAACGCTATGAGCTTCTTCTCAACACCTGGTCGGGAAGACCAGGGGAGCTGAGGATCCACATCCGCGAATTCGACGAATCGGGAAAACTCGTCACGCCGCAGTTTCCCCGTACGCTCGAACAGCTCTGGCTGGCAACAAAATTCCACCGGAAATTCGTACTGCCCATGACGATTCCGTTTGACACCGCGCTCAATGGCGGGAGAATACAGATCGTCATTGACAAATGGGGGCGTGAGGACTGCTGGGTCGATGACATCTCCATCCGCAAAGCCGCCCCGCGTGAATATCTCGCAACCGAGCCGACTCCGGCGACGGAACCTGCGCTCATGCTCGAAGGTCCGGACGGCGTCACCTATCCAAACTGGCGGCTTGCCGGATTGCGCACCCCGTTCCCCGAACCCGCGCAGAAGTTTTTCGTTCGCGATTTCGGCGCAATTCCGGATGACGGAACCGATGATTCCGATGCGATCGAGCGCGCCTGCAAAGCGGCGGAAAAAGCGGGCGGAACGGTCGTATTCGACAACGGCGTTTACCGCCTGACACGGAAAATTCTGATCACGCGAAACGGCGTCGTTCTGCGCGGAGCCGGACGCGACAAGACACGGATTGTGTTTGAACTTCCGGACAGCGGCGTCGGTCTCTACCCGGTCTCCTTCGGCGCGAACATCTGTCCACGGACAAAATGCGTCGCCGTCTTCCCGGCGAAAGAGGCAAAGCGCGTGGAAATTTCCGCCGGAGGAAAAGAGATTCTCGCGCGGGAAGCGGCATCCTTCCTCCCCGCCGACCGGGCTCCGGAATTCCGGAAAATTGAATTCACCGGAGCAGAACTGACCGAGAAGCTGCCGCGCGGAAGGCACGACATTACAGTCCGCGTCGCCTATGCCGACGGCTCCATCCGCGACACGACGGCGCCTTTTTTCATCGCGCCGGGGGAAAACTGGAACACGTTCGCTCAGAATGCGGTGTTCACCTTCCGCGGCTCACTCTATTCCAACCCGCGTTCCCGGATACCGGTTCAAAACGATCTCAAACGCGGAGACCGCGAAATTGTTCTCGCCGATGCCTCGCAATTCAAAGCCGGCGGCTACATCTGCCTTGACGCGCCTCCCACACCACGCTGGAACCGTCAGACCGCCAACGCTTGTCAGTGGGGTACATTCCGCCGCTTCGTCACCAGAATTGAATCCGTCCAGGGCAGCCGCATCCGTCTGGAACAGCCTCTGCGGGTTGATTTCCCCCTCGTCGACAAAACCGGGGCAATGCGCTTTGCTCCCATCGAAAACTGCGGCGTGGAAGATTTCACTCTGGAACAGAAAGGCGTCATACAGACGGAACTGAAAACCGGAAGCATCGTATTTGCAAACGCCGTCAACTTCCGCGCCGAGCGCGTGCGGGTTGAAAACACCGGATTCGCTCCGCTCTACGGCTATTGCGCGAAATGGTGCGAAATTCGCGACTGCGAATTCAATGGCGCCTGGAACACGCGCGACACTTATGCGTATCTCGGCTTCGACACCTCCTGGGACTGCCTTGTGGAGCGCGTCAACGCCTCCCGCCTGCGCCACGGACCGCTCCTCAACTGGGCGTGCAGCGGAAACGTATTCCGCGAATGCACAATGCGTGAAATGGACGCACAATGGCATTCCGGCTGGTGCACCGACAATCTTTTTGAACAGTGCAGAATTGAGTCCACGACGACCGCGCACAAAGGCTACGGATACGGTTTCTACGCCACGCCGTGGGACGACTCGATGCACGGCCCGCAGGGACAGCGCAACGTCATTTACAACTGCACCTCCGTTTCGCTCAAAAGCGCAGTCTATCTCGGCGGCATGAACCGGAACTGGAGAATCATGTACAACACCTTCACCGTCGATTCAGGCCCCGGAATTCTGCTCCGGCTGAACTGCGGCGACATCCGGATTCAGGGAAATGTGTTCATTCTGAAAGATCCCGCCGCACCGATGCTCTGGAGCGAATTCCTGGACAACCGCGGCAATCTGCCGCTGAACAACCGCATCTACGGCGGCAGCAGACAGCTCGCCGCCGGCCCGGGAAAAGCGGAAAAAGGAGAAGGCAACGCCTTTTATCCGTATACGCCCGCCCCGCCACCCGCAAAGCCTCCGGTTCCCTCAATCTACCGCTGGCAGAAAACGACGAAGTGAACCAAGCCGGAAAAAACAGACGCAGGGAAACGAAGTTTATTTTTCTCCGCGTCTTGATTTTTCCGGAAACACCGCTATTTTAAAGCTGACATAATCAACAAACGAGGTATTCTCATGAAACTTTGCATGATCGGGAAACGCGGACACGCCTTCTATGTATTCCAGAGCATCCGCGAGATTCCGGGAATCGAACTTCCCTGCGTCTCCTCCGGCTGCGGCGACGATCCGGAACCGCTTCTCAAAATGGCGCGCGACAACGGATTTCAGCCGGAATTCCGTGCGGACTGGAAAGCCATGCTCGATGAATTTCAGCCCGATGTCCTCTGCATCGACGGACCGTTTGAACTCCATGCGGAAATGTGCGCGGAGGCCCTGAAACGCAAAATCCATGTCTTCTGCGAAAAACCGATCGCGCTCACGCTCGAACAGCTCGAAATCATCCGCGCGGCTTATGAAAAAAGCTCCGCACGCATCATCTCGATGGTCGGGCTCCGTTACGAACCGGCGTTCTACCAGGCGCACAGAATGGTCTGCGACGGCGCAATCGGAAAAGTGAAAACGGTCCGGGCACAGAAATCCTACCGCCTCGGAATCCGTCCGGAGTTCTACAAACACCGCGCGACTTACGGAGGAACGATTCCGTGGGTCGGCAGCCATGCGCTTGACTGGATTCTCTGGTTCTCCGGTTCGGATTTTGAATCGGTCTCCGCAATCCAGACAACAGAAGACAACTTCGGGAACGGCGATCTGGAGATTGCGGCGCACTGTCAGTTCCGCATGAAATCGGGCGTGCTGGCCTCCGCCGGAATCGACTACCTCCGTCCCGCGGCCGCACCCACTCACGGCGACGACCGCATCCGCGTGGCGGGAACAGAAGGCGTGATCGAAGTCCGCGGCGGAAAGATTCATTATATCGGAAAAACGGGCGAACAGGTGATTGAACCCGGAACGCCCGACCGCCGCCTGTTCTCCGACTTCCTGCTCGAACTTGCGGGCGGACGCCCGGGACTCGTCAGCGACGACGAAACATTCAAACTCACTCATGCGTGTCTGCTCGCCCAGAAAGCGGCGGATACCGGAACAACCATCTATTTTTAAGGACCCCACATGAAGAAAATCAGAATTGCGCTGATCGGCGTCTCCGGTTACGGCAAAGTTCACTTCGCCTATCTGAAACAGCTTGCGGAAGAGAGCGCAGCGGAATTTGCCGCGGCGGTCGTCATCAACCCGGACCAGGTTCCAGACGAACTCGCTGTTTTGCGCACGCTCGGAACAAAAGTCTATCCGTCTGCCGACGCCATGTACGCGGAACTCTCCGGAAAACTGGATCTGGTCTGCATTCCGACCGGAATTGCATTCCATGAATCCATGACCGAACAGGCGCTCGCCAACGGCGCGGCCGTGCTCGTTGAAAAACCCGCCGCGGGATCCACCGACGCAATCCGCCGCATGATGGAGGCGGAACGCAAATACGGTCACTTCGCCGCCGTCGGATTCCAGCACATCTACGCTCGGGAAATCCAGTTCATCAAACAGTACCTGCTCTCCGGACGGATCGGCGCAGTGAAACGGATTGTGACGAAGGGGCTCTGGCCGCGCGCAGATCAGTACTATCACCGCAACAACTGGGCGGGACGCCTTGCCGCCGACGACGGAACGCCTGTTCTCGACTCTCCGGTCAACAACGCATTCGCACATTATCTGAACCTTCAGCTCTTCCTTTCAGGCGACGCCTTCGGGACCTCCGCACATGCGGAAACGGTTGAAGGCACGCTCTACCGCGCCCGTCCGGAAATCGAAACGTTCGACACCTCCGCGCTCCGCTTCCGCACCGCGAACGGAGTCGAACTGCTCTCTCTGCTGACCCATACCGCCGACAGGAACGACAACCCGTCCATGCGCATTGAGTGCGAAAACGGCTCCGTCTACTGGAAACTTGATTCCACCTGGAACATCCGCAACGCCGAAGGCGCCGTTCTCAATTCCGGACTTGTCGAAACTCCGCACATGGACATGTTCCGCGACATGCTCCGCAAAATCAGCGGAGAAACGGTCTTCGTCTGCCCGCTCTCCATCGCGCTGGAGCACACGCACTGCATCGAGATGCTTACGAAACAACTGACGCCGGTTGCGCTGAAGAAATCCGCCGTGCGCCGCGAACAGGACGGCCAGTATATTCTCGACAACGTCAACGAAGTCTTCCGCGACTGTTATCTCAATGCGGCTCTGCCTCAGGAACGGGGAGTGAAC
>URNE01000128.1 GCA_900549045.1 uncultured bacterium
AAAAATAAAAACAGGACTCTTGTAAAATGAAAACAGCTCTGGTTATCGGAGCCTCGCGCGGCATCGGCAGGGCAATCGCAGAAAGACTCGCTCATGACGGATTCGACATCGTCGGAACCTGCCGCTCCAATCCGGAACGCTTTCAGGAACTGAAACAGAAAATCGCGGAACTCGGACGTTCCTTTCACGCCCTCGCCTTTGACATTGCCGACCGCAAAGCCGCGGAGGAAACACTCCTCGGGCATTTCGGCGACGGCGCGCCCGACGTGCTCGTCTACAACGCCGGAATCAACGACGACGATCTCTTTGCCATGATGACTCCCGAACAGTGGGATCGCGTGCTGCACACCAACGCGGACGGTTTTTTCAACTGCATTCACCCGCTTCTCATGAACATGATGGGACGGCGCGGCGGACGCATCATCGCAATCTCCAGCATTTCCGGACAGACCGGACAGCCGGGACAGGTCAACTACTCCGCCTCCAAAGCGGCCCTGCTCGGCGCGGTCAAGGCGCTCGCCCGTGAACTCGCGCGGAAGAAAATCCTCGTCAATGCCGTCGCTCCGGGCTTCATCGACACCGACATGACAGAAAAACTCCCGACCGACGATCTGATTCCTCAGATTCCGCTTCGCCGCATCGGGAAAGCGGAAGAAGTCGCCGGAGCCGTCGCATTCCTTGCCGGACCCGACAGCTCTTACATCACCGGGCAGGTCATCGCCGTCAACGGAGGACTGTTCATCGGATGAAGCCCCACTGCGACTGTCTGATTCTCGGCAGCGGCATCAGCGGAATGACTCTTTCCATGCTCTTCGCCTCCGCCGGATTTCAGGTGACTACACTGGAAAAATCAGTTTCTCCCGGCGGAGCCATGCAGCGCTTCCGCCGTCGGGGAATTCCTCTCGACACAGGTTTTCATTTCACCGGCGGCATGACCGACTGTTTCGGCGACATGCTCGACCTGCTCGGAATCCGCGACTGCATCGAAGCCGTTCCGATCTCGTTTACCGTTCAGTTCACGGAATCCGGAAACCGCTACAAGCTGCCCGCGGGAATCTCCGCTCTTGAACAGATGCTCTGCGAACGTTTTCCGGACAACGCCGCAAGCCTGCACCGCTATTTTCAGGCGGAACGCGATGTTTTCGACAACACTCCGCTCTTTCATCTGCGCAGCGGCGGGGCATTCGCGGACGGTCTGCCCGATCTCAAATGGGACCATGTCACTCTCGGCGCATTCCTTGACGAACTTCATATTCACGGAGAGCTGCGCGGTCTTCTCTGCGGCATGTGTTCATGCCATGGAACCCCGCCGGGAGAGATTCCGTTTTCCGACCACGCACGGATCGATTACGGTCTCTCCAACGACCTGGTGCGCCTCCGCAACGGCGGGGAAGCCGTCGTCTCCGCTTTCCTGCAGAAGACGGAAGAACTTGACATTGATTTCCGGACAAACACGACCGTCCGCAAATTCGGGGAAGCTGGTTCCGACCGCAAAATTCATTCCGCCGAACTTTCCGACGGAACGAAAATTGAATTCGAACATCTGATTTTCACTCAGCATCCGCGCGAAATTCTTCATCTGCTGCCGTCCGCCGGAAATGCGTTCCGTTCCCGCGTGGAGGAGTTCAGCGACACCTGCGGATTCTTCACCGCGTATGCGCAAATCGACGACGACGCCGAAGATTTTCAGGAAGGTCTGTTCACCGGTTTGACCACCTCCGATCTTGACGCGGTTCTCCTCGGGACCGATCCGAAGGCGCGCACGACCGGCTATCTTTTCAGCACAGAACGGCGGGACGACGGCACGCCATGCCGCACCGTCACCGCCTTCCAGAGCGTTTTTCCCGACGAAACAGCCGCATGGAACAACACCGTCACAGGCAAACGTCCGGCAGAATATCTGCGATACAAAGCCCGCAAAGCCGCGGAGATAGAGGAACAGCTTCTGCGTTTCAAACCGGGACTCCGCGGGAAAATGCATCCGCTCGCATCCGCCTCCATGCTGACGTTCCGCGACTGGCTCTCCGGATTCGGCGCCGCGTATGGCATCCGCCGGAAAATGGATCAGCACAATCTCTTCGGACGACTGCCCGTCCGCAACTTCTATACGGCAAGCCAGAGCTCGATTCTGCCCGGCGCGGCAGGCTCCATGCTCACCGCTCTCGTTCTTTTCCGCCAGCTTGCGGGAGAGGAAATCTACCGGAAATTTATCTGCAGCCGCCTGGAGATCAAAGAAAAATGAACCGTACGGGAAAAAGAATCGTCATAACGGGCGCCGGCGTGACATCCGCTCTCGGGAACACTCCGGAGGAGCTGTTTGAAAATCTTGCCGCAGGCAAAAGCGCGGTCCGGATGATGAACTCCTGGCCGGTCCCCGTCCCAGCCGCCCCATTGCCGGAAACTCCGTCCGGAATGGAACGGCTTTCCAGAACGGAACGCCGCAGCATGGGACGCGTCGCCCACCTTGCGGCTATCGCCGGGCTCGCCGCATTCCGCGACAGCGGTCTTGATGAACTGCCGTCCGAACGGACCGCGTGTGTCATCGGCTCAACCCTCGGAGCTTCCCGCGTGTTTGAGGAAACGTTTGAGACTCTGCTGCTCGGAGGAGGACGGGAGGAGATTTCCCCGATGAATTTTTTCAAATGCGCCTCGCATACAGCCGCGTTCAACACAGCGAACGTTCTGCATATCGGCGGTCCGGTCTACGCCCCGGCCTCGGCGTGCGCGGCGGGACTCCAGTCCATCGGGCTCGCCGCCGGACTGCTCCTTTCCGGAGAGGCCGATTTCGCCGTTGCGGGCGGCGCGGATGAACTCAGCCACATGGTCGCCGAAAGCTTCTGCCGCATGGAGGCTTACGCTCATCCGTCCGCAGGGGAAATGCCGGAAAACGCGGCGCGGCCGTTCGACCGGAACCGTTCCGGTCTGGTTTGCGGAGAAGGCGCGGCGACCGTTCTGCTGGAGAAGTACGAACACGCGCGGAAACGCGGCGCGCGGATTTACGCGGAAATCGAAGCATATGCAACCAACCGCGGCACGGAGCAGGTCACACAGTCCGATTCCGCCGCCGTGGAACGCTGTTTCCGTCTGCTGGCAGATCAGGCGGAAAGTTTTGACGGGCTGGGTCTCATCAGCGCCCATGCGACGGGCACCCGCCAGGGCGACCGGGCGGAAGCCGAAGCGCTGCGCCGCACATTCGGCTCAACGGTTCCCGTCGCAAGCCTCAAGGGACAGCTCGGACACACGCTCGGAGCTTCCGGCGCGCTGGAACTCATTGCGTCGCTGGAAATGATGCGCCGCGGCGTTCTGCTTCCCTCCGCGAATCTCAGCGAGCCGGCTCCGGAATGCGCGGGTCCGGATTACGTCCGGGAAATCCGGGAGAAAAAATTCACCCGTTTCATCAAAGATTGTTTCGCATTCGGCGGAATCAATGCCCTGATGCTTTGCAGAAAGATGTAAACCTTAAGAAAAGGAACAATAAAATGACCAGAGAAGAAATCGTAAAAGCCGTCAACTCCGCATTTGAAGAGCTCGAAATTCCGGAAGAGGAACTCACGCCGGATCAGGAACTGTTCAAAGGACTCGGACTCGACAGTCTCGACATGGTTGACGTCATGATCAGCCTTCAGCGCAAATTCGGCGTTCAGCTCCGCGGAAACGAAGAGATCAAGAAAGTCCGCACGCTCAACGACATCTACGAGTTCTTTGTCAAGCTCGAAAACGAAAAAGCGAAATAACCGGAACGGGGACGGCGGATGCTCAGCGTCATCATCTATGCGCAGATTCTTCTGCTTGCGGTTCCGTATGTTGCGGCTGCGCTTGCGGCTCTGCTCATCGGCGGAATCTGCTGCGGCTTCCGTCCGCTCGCGATCCGGCGGCTCATGAGGCGTCTGATTCTCGGACTCGGCCATGTCGTGGTCCGCGCGGCGATCCGTCCGTGGATCCGCGTCGTCGTCGTTGATTCCGGAATGGGAAACACCGTTCCGGAGGGAGCGGTCTGCATCTGCAACCACCGCTCCGCCTCCGACGCCTTCCTGGTTTCGCAGATCCGCACGGCCCGCCCCGCCGCGCAGGCGATGAAAGGCTGGCCCATGCGTCTGCCCATTCTCGGCTGGTGCGCAAAAATCGGCGGATATTTTTCCGTTGCCGACTCCTCATACGAAGAATCGCTTGAGTTCTGCCGCAAACTTCTGATAGAAGAAAAAACCGCGATTTTCGTCTATCCGGAGGGAACCCGTTCGGGCAGCCGGGAGATCAACCAGTTTCACGGAACCTTCTTCCGCATCGCAAAGGATCTCGGCGTGCCGATCGTCCCGGTCGCAATCGCCGGAAACGAAAACATTCCCGACCGCAAGTTCCGGATGCACAGGGGAACCGTTCTGATGAAACAGCTTCCCGCAATCTCCGCCGAAACGGTCCGGAACACAGCCCTTTACACACTCAAAAATCAGGTTCGGAAGCAGCTTGAAGCCGCGACCGCCGAACTGGACAACAGACTGAACGACCATGAATTCTGAACTGTTCCCTTACTCCCCCGCAGTCGAAACGCTCAATCCGGCGGAAATCGAAACTCTGCAGAATGATCTTCTGCGCCGACAGCTCGTCTACTGCCGCGACAATTCCCCTTTCTACCGGGAACGCCTGAAAGGCATGGATTTTTCCAATTTCACCATCCGCGATCTCGCCGCGATTCCGCTTACCGGAAAAGATGATTTCTCGGCGGATACAGACCTCTTCCGCTGTGTTCCCATGACGGATATCGGCGAAATCGTCTTCACCTCCGGCACAACCGGAAAACCGAACCGGATCATGTACTCTCAGGACGATCTGCAGCGCCTCCGCTACAATGAACAGCGCTGCTTCACAGCCGCCGGAGTCAACGCCGCCGACGTGGTTCTGCTGACCTGCACGAGCGACCGCTGTTTCATAGCCGGACTCGCCTACTACCTCGGCGCACGCAGCGTCGGCGCGACCTGCGTCCGCAACGGCCTCTCCACTCTCGAGAGTCACCTCCAGGTTCTCGAAATGCTCCACCCGACCGTCCTTGTCGGCGTTCCCTCCTTCCTGCGTCATCTCGGCACGGCGGCAAAAGAACACGGGCTGACCGGATCGGTGCGCAAACTCATGTGCATCGGCGAACCGGTCCGCGACACGGAGTTCAATCTCTCCGGTCTCGGCAAACAGATCCGCGAGCTCTGGGGTGCCGAAGTCCATTCCACTTACGCCTCCTCTGAAATCGTCACAAGCTTCTGCGAATGCGAAGCCAGGCATGGCGGACACCTCCTTCCCGATCTCGTCGTTGCGGAAATCATCGACGACGACGGAAACGTTCTGCCTTACGGCGAGACCGGCGAGCTCACACTCACTCAGCTTCAGGCAACCGGAATGCCGCTGATCCGATTCCGCACCGGCGACATCACATTCATGACGAACGAACCGTGTTCCTGCGGACGCTTCACGCCGCGTCTGGGACCCATCCTCAGCCGCAAGTCGCATCTGCTGAAATGCAAGGGAACCTCGCTCTATCCGCAGGTGATTTTCTCCGCGCTCGACACCGCGCCGGAAGTCGCCGACTACTACATCGAAGTCTCCGGCGAAAACCTTTCCGACCGCGTCGACGCCTTCGTCGCGCTCCGGACCCCGAACGCCGATCTGAATCTGCTCGAAAAGCATCTCCAGACCGCCTGCCGGATGCACGTTCCGCTTCATGTCACAACCGCCGAACATGTCCGCGAACGCGTTTTCGGAAAATCACGCAAACCGATGCGCTTCCACGATCTGCGCGGCAGAAAGAGAGAATAATCATGGAACCGCTGCTTCAACCGTCCGGACTTCCGCGTTCCGCTTCCGGACTTCTCCCGCACGCCGGACCGATGGAGCTCATCTCCCGAATCATTTCCATTCAGGGCGAAGTTTCCGTACACGAAGCAATCATCCGCGAAGACAACCCGTTTCTGGCGCCCGACGGCACGCTCGAATCCTCCGCTCTTCCGGAATACGGCGCCCAGGCGGCCGCCGTACGCGACAGCGTGGACAAAGGCGGCAAGCCCTCTCCCGGACTGCTTACCGAACTCAGCAAAACACGTTTCTTCCGGACCGTCCGCCAGGGCGACCTTCTGAAAATCACCGTGGAAAAACTTTTCCAGCTCGACGTCTGGCATGGAATCGCTTTCAAAATCGAATGCGCCGGGGAACCCGTCGCGGAAGGAGAAATGAAGCTATGCATTTACGACACTGCACCGCCGCCGTTCTGACCGTTCTTCTGTTCAGTCTCGCCGTCTCCGGCGGAGAACTGCTCGACCGCATCGCGCGGAACATGGGCGCGATCCGCACCCTGCAGGCTGAGTTCGAACAGGAAAAACAGCTCAAAGCATTCGCCTTCCCCGTCCGCCTGACGGGAGAACTCTGCATGGAGCAGAACGGACGGCTGGCGTGGATTGTCCGGGAGCCTCTGCCTTATACGTGCATCATCGAGGGCTCCCGTCTGACCCAATGGGACGCCGATACGGACAAAACGGTTGCCGTTGACACGTCGCGCAACCCGTCGCTCCGGATTCTCGCGGAGTCCATCCGCCGGCTTCTTGCAGGCGATCCCCGCGCCATGCTCGACCGCTTCGACGTGGTCCGCGAAGCGAATCCGCTCGAATTGAAACCGAAACCGGGAGCCGCCGCCTTCCTCGCCCGAATTCAGTTCCGCTTCTCGGAAGATCTCGCACGCATGGAGGAAATCGTCATGACGGAAAGCTCCGGAGACGTCACGCGCATCCGTTTCCGGAACAGCCGC
>URNE01000129.1 GCA_900549045.1 uncultured bacterium
ACCGCACATCCGTTCTCGAGGAGAAGAAAAAATTGCGATACAGAACGGATTCAAAGCCATCGCTGGATTGTGTAGGTTGTCCATTCTTGGTTCAATCGATTTCGAAAATTGCTTGTCAGATATGAAAAGACAAATCGGGCATATGAATCATTGCTTCAACTGGCAGCCAGTATTATCATTTTTAGAAAATTAGGTGTTATTTAGGGATAAATTCTTATACGGCGGAAACTGGCGGAAGAGCCAGCAGAATACGGGCTTTGCCGGTGAAACGGGGATGTGACGATGCTCCGACGGCAAATGTGTCGCCGCGCTGCAGAGAAATGGTCTCTGCGCCATCGGTGACGGTTGCCTGGCCTTCAAGTACGGTTCCCGCCATGAAGGTGTTCAACGTTTCCGGACGTTCCCAGACACGATGCAGCTTCAGCTCCAGCGAGCCGAAATAACGGACGGCATTGCGGTCAATCAGAGAGGTCAGCGTTGCTCCGTCGTCTTCGCTGAGTACAACCGGAGTTTGGAGAACCTTGGCGCGAAGCTGGTCCAGAGTCAAAATCTCCCGATGAAATACGGAGAGCGCTTCTTCCGGATCAAGACCGCCGAACCGGTCTTGCATGGTCAGCGGCTGTTCACCACAGCGGGCTTCCGGCTGAATCACCCAGTCGGTCGGCTCCATGATTTCCTGAACGAGGACCCCGGAACCGATGGCATGCGGGAAGCCTCCGGGAATCAGAATCACTTCGCCGGGAGTGATGGGGTAGCGGTGCATCATGCCGAGCGTCTGATCCATGACGCCCGACAAGGCTTCCCGGCGGAACACTTCAAAATCAAAGCGGTCATTGAATCCCATCAGCAGATACGGTTCTTCTCCGTTGATACGGCGTCCGCCCAGCACGATCCAGGCTTCTGTTTTGCCGTAGGGTGAGTGAAAAAGGCGTTGCGATGCTGTCCGGTCGGGGTGCGCTTGAATCGGCAGCCGGATGGCGGAGTCAAGCAGTTTGGTCAGAAACCCGGGAGTTTTTCCTGCGGATGCAGGATGATTCGGACCGAGCAGCGACTCGGCTTCCCGTTCCAATACACGGTCGAACGGTTCCGCTGATCCGTCCGGCAGAAGAACCCGGCTGATCCCTTCGCCGGGGCATCCGTGCTGGGGATTCAGCGCCGCGACCGTTGAGGCGATCCATTCTTCGGGAAAAGAACCGTCCGCCGGTTCCGGCACGCTGCGCAGTTTATCCAGACAGGCGCCTCCACGATAGACTCGCCACACTCGATTCGGAAGAAATTTCAGCAGTTTCATTGGTAAAAACCTTTTTTTAAGATTTCAGGGTTGACTTTTTCATGGTATTAATGTATAATACCATCAATAAATGAAATTACAACCGGGAGAAGGAAAAAAGATGAAAAATCAGGCAGAGCTTTTCAATGCGGGGCTGGAACTGTTGTTTGCAGCCAAACTTCAGCAGAAACAATTGACCGGCTGGTTTGAATACCAGGAGCTCCGGATGCAGGAACGCGAGGCCATGCGTGCAGCAGGACACGATCCGGACGATGCCCGTTACGCGGGAGAGCTGCTGTGCCGTTGCGTAAAAAAAATGAATCTGACGATTCCGCCGGGCAGTGTGTTCGCAGGGACGCAGGACGATGCGTTTTCGCCCAGCTATGCGCTGATCAATCCGAGTTTTGAGGTGGAGTCGTTCGCTGGATACTGTGATCCGGTCGCCATTTATTCGGATATAGAGCCGAGCGCGGCAATTCCGAAAGAACGCATCGAAGCGGTACGGGATTATTACCGCGGGACGCCTCATGTGAAACAGCTGACGGCGATTTATGAAAAAACTGCAACACTGACGGATGAAGTCACCTTTTTCATGGAACCTGTCACCGGACACATGATTCCCGATATGCGGCCGATTCTGGCGCAGGGACTGGAAGCGTTTGCCATGGAGGCACAGGCGGATACTCCGTTCGTTGCGGTGATGCGGGAAGCGGCGCAGGCGGCTTTGATTCTTGCTGAACGCTATGCCGAACTGGCGGACAAGCTTGCTGCGGAACGCTCCGATATGCCGGGCGAACCGGAGCGGCTGAAACAGATCGCTGCAAACTGTCGCCAGGTTCCGAGGCGCAAAGCCCGCAATCTGCATGAAGCGATGCAGGCTTACATCCTGCTCTGGCAGCTGATGTGCCTGGAGCAGGCTCCGAATCCCTATGCGTTTTCAGCCGGCAATCTTGACCGTGTTTTTGAGCCGTATCGCGAGGGTACGGACTTTGAGACTGCTGTAACTCTGACCCGGCATCTGCTGGCGTTCTACATGGTCGGCGCGCGCGGCTGGGCAATCTCACAGAATCTGCTGCTCGGCGGACGCGATACCGCTGGCAACAACCTCGGCAACGGAATGACCGATGTGATTCTTGAAGCCTTCTTCCGTTCCAACCAGCCGCAGCCGGCGCTGTCGGTGAAGATTCACCGGAATTCGCCGGAGAGCCTGTTCCGCAATATGGGACGTTTCTACTTCACTCCGGGACACTCCACGCCGTCGCTGTTCAATGACGATATGATGTTCAAGGTGTTGAAATCCAAAGGAATCGCCGAGCAGGATATTCCGGACTGGGCGGTTGCGGGCTGTCAGGAGCCGTTGATCATGGGCAAGGAAAACGGCAACACCACCAACAGCTGGCTGAACCTCGCCAAAGTTCTGGAACTGGTGTTGAATGACGGTTGTTCCCTGCTGACCGGACGCAAGATCGGTCTTTCCGCTGCGGAACTCGGTTATGATTCTCTGGAGGCGGCGTACCGCGACCTCGAAAACGCCTTTTTCAAGGAACTGGATTATATTCTGCCGTTCATGGAGGCCGCCGCCAACCGCTGCACCGTTGCAATCGGAAAATGGGCGACTCCGTTCGGTTCTCTGCTGTTCGGCGGACTCGAAAGCGGACGCGACATGCGCGATCCGGAACATCCGGGGACCCGTTACAGCGGCAGCGGCTGCCTGATTCATGGACTCGGCGTCGTCGCGGATTCCCTGGTTGCGGTGAAACATTATCTTGCCGAACAGCCCGACGGAGTGCCGGTGCTGCGGGCTGCACTGCAAACCAATTTTGCAGAAGCTCCGGAATTGCGTGCGCGTCTGCTTGCATATCCGAAATACGGCGGCATGGTTGCGGAACCGGACAGCGTCGCGATTCGCCTGGCTTCGGCTGTCAGCGACAAAGTCTATGCTCTGCGCAATCCGGCGGGGCGTCCCTTCATGCCGGACTATTCGACGCCAAGCACGCATCTCTTGTACGGATACTGGGTCGGAGCCACTCCGGACGGGCGTCCGGCGCGCGCCATGCTCGGTTACGGCGTTGACCCGCGTCCGGAGGTTACCGCCACTGAATTGACCGATCAGCTTCTCTCGGAACGCGGTCTGCCGTTCGGCAAAATGGTCGGCGGCTACGCTTCGCATATCGGACTTTCTCCGGCAACGTTTGCAGACAGTGACGATTTGGAAAGCAAGGGCGTTGCCATGCGCGACCGGGTGATCCGTCCGCTGTTCGCCGCCGATGCGGACGGCAATGCGCCGTATTACGTCTACTTCAATATCGACAATGCCAAGCACCTGCGCAAGATTCTGACCGATCCGGCAAAATATGTTCCGTCCGGCATTTACATCATGCGGATTCACGGGACCTTCGTGAACTTTCTGGATCTTGCCCCGGCAATTCAGGAAGATATTATCAAACGGCTGGAACGGAGCGAATGCGCATGAAGAATCTGACCGAACAGATTCGCGCCGCGCTGGCGGGAGATATTCTTGCGGGGAAATATTCGCCGGGCGACCGTCTGCCCTCCGAGCGCGAATATGCCGAGAGCACCGGAACCAGCCGGGTGACTGTGCGCCGCGCCTACGACCAGCTCGAAGCGGCCGGAATCATTGTGCGTCGGCGTCCGCACGGAACCTGCGTGGCGGATACTTTTCGCGCTCATTCGGGAACACTGGAAAGCGTCGGCTTGATTACTACGCTTCCGCATGAATTCTCCGGACGCTTCGTCGAGGCTGTGAGCCGCTGCTGCCGGGAGCTGGACGCTCTGCTGGTTCTCGGCATTCCGGAACCGGATGAAGGTCAAGCGCAACTGGAAATCGCCGTCCGGATGGCAACTCGCGGCGTCAAGGATCTGATCGTCTGGGGCGCCGACCGCAATTTCGATTTCCGCGTTTTCGAGCGTCTGCGGATTCTCGGTGTGAATCTGGTCTTTTACGATCAGGTTCTGCCGGGCAATTTTGCTGATTATGTCGGACTGGACAACGAAGGTGCGGTACGGGCATTGGTGGCGAAAGCAAAAGCGGACGGGGCGAAGCAGATGATTTTCGTCAACTATTCGGATCTGGATGTGGATACCAATGCCGAACGCCAGCAGGCGTTTGAAGCGTATCTTGAGAACTCCGGATGCCGGGGAGAAATCCGCTTGATTTCCCGTCATGCCGGTGCCGCGGAATGCCGTTTGTTTGCGGCGGAACTTGTGGCGGCCGCCGCATCAATGCCGACTGCGGTGATCGGGGTGAACGCGCCGGTCCTGCAGATGCTGTTCCGTCATCCTGTCGCAGGAATCCGGCTGTATTGCGTGGACCATGTCCCGCAGCTGTCGGAACTGGGTGCAGTCGGGTTCCGTCAGCCCATCGACGCCATGGCGGAAGCGGCGGTTCTCGCCCTTCAGGAGCAACGGAAGAAAGGCGGAAAATGGCATGCCGGCATCCGCCGTTTTGCCGGAGAGCTGGTGGAATCATGAGAATTTTTGCTCAGGGTTGGTCCGACCGCAAGGACGGTCCGGGGCATCGCCGGATCTATTACCTCAAAGGGTGCAATCTGCGTTGCCGCTGGTGCGCTTCGCCGGAGAGCATTGCGCCTCAGCCGGAACTGCTGTTTTATCCGGAACGCGCGGACGGTGAAGTCCTGGATTATCTTTGTCCGCACGGGGCGATCTGCGGACATACGCTCAATCGCTCCATCTGTGGAAATTGTTCCGATCATGCCTGTTCAAAGTTCAAACACACGGCGTTGGAATGGGTCGGACGGGAACGTTCTCCGGAGGATTTGGAACGGGAGATTTTGCTGTTGGCGTCGGGCTGGCATGATTTCGGCGGCGTGACGTTCGGAGGAGGGGAGCCAACTTTGCAGGCGGCGGAACTGCTCGACTGCATGGAACGACTGAAAAGGCATCGGATTCATACCGCATTTGAAAGCAATGCAACGACTCCGGAATTTCCCCGCGCGGCACGCTGTGCGGATTTGGCTATTGCCGATCTGAAAGCGGGAACTCCGGAGGTTTTCCGCAACTGCACCGGCGGTGACCTGAATGCCGTTCTGGAACATTTGACGGAAGCCGTGGAAAGTGTTCCTGTGCTCCTGATCCGGGTTCCCGTAATCACCGGGATGAACGATGCTCCGGAGGAGCTTGCCCGGATGGCGGAACACCTTGCGAAGCTTCACCGCCGCCGTCTCGCGGTCCGTTCGAAACCGCTTGACGTGGAGGTCCTGAAACTTCATCATTACGGAGCTCCGAAATATCAGGCATTGAACCGGAAATACGAACTTGCCGGTTGTCCGGCTCCTTCTCCGGAGATACTCCGCCAATTTGAAAAAACACTTGCGGCATCCGGAATTATCTTGCAAAGGAATTGAATCATGCTGACTCTTGGAATTGATCTCGGAACACCCAAAGTTGCCGCCGTGCTGTGCGATGCGGAAAAAACGAAACCGGATTTTTCAAATGTGCACAAATTCCCGGACATTGTCTTCAGCTCTCCGCGACTTCCTCCTCCACGGCGGGGGCGGGGGGAAGGTCGATGACCTTGATGGTCTTCCAGACGCCGGAACGGCGGCGGAGAACCATCAGAAAAGCGTCAACGCCAAGATAAAAGGTCAGAAGCCCCCAGATCGCAAAAAGACTCGAATTGATGAAGTAGACCATGAGGATCGTGCCGGGAATCTGGATCAGCCAGGAGGTCGAGACGCCGATTACAAGCGGTATCTTCGTGTCACCGGCGCCACGGAGACTGCCCATTGCAATGAAACGCGTCGCATCAAAGATGTTGAACACAATCGCCCAGTGAAGGACCGTCACAACCAGGCGTTCCGTCAACTCCGAGTCCATTCCCGTCGAGCCGCCGCGCGAACTGAAAAGATGCGCAAGAAGCTCCGGACAGAACAGATAGAACAGCGCGGCAAAGGCCATCCACGCGATCAGCATTCTCCAGGAACGCCAGCAGATCCGTTCCGCAACCAGAAGACGCCGGCGGCCGATGTACTGACCCGTAATGATGCTCGTCGCATCCATCAGACCGATCATCGGCATGTTGCCGATCATGTTTATCGAAAGCGCAATGCTCGTCGCCGCAAGCGCTTCGTTGCCTGTGTAGCCGATCATCATGACAACAATCGCAAAGGCGGCGTTGCGGATGAACGCCTGGAGTCCGGCGGGCGTGCCGAAACAGAGAAGTTTGCGGAAAATCGCCCAGTCGAAATTCCGGTTGGAACGGGTCGCATATTCCCGTTGGTCGTGCAGCAGGAAACAGGTCGCGGCAATAGCCAGCGTACAGAGGTTTGCAATGGAGTTCGCAAGTCCGGCGCCGAGAATCCCGAGCGCGGGAAGCCCAAGTTTGCCGAAAATCAGAAGGTAATTCAGCGGAACATTGATGCAGCAGCCGATGATTTTCACCTTGGCGACAAAGCTCGTTCTGCCGCGTGCGGTGAAAAATGAAAAGAACGCCGTTTCCATGCAGGTCAGCCCAGCGCAGGGCGCCATGCC
>URNE01000130.1 GCA_900549045.1 uncultured bacterium
GGAAACATCTCAACCTTAATGCTGGCTGTTTTTACGGGAGGGTTCATCATTGCAACCCTTTTGGAATACCCTCGCCGATACAATGAAGCGATCTTCGTTTACAGATATCTCCCGATGTTCGCAATTAAATTA
Source organism: uncultured bacterium (assembly GCA_900549045.1). GTDB lineage: Bacteria > Verrucomicrobiota > Lentisphaeria > Victivallales > UBA1829 > UBA1829. Next base: position 133 of record URNE01000130.1, read on the forward strand.
TTCCTCTCCGCCTACCTCTGGATTCTCGGAATAAATCTGCTGAAACCGGCAAACTCAAACCGGATGCAGATTCCCCGCATCTGCGGATTCTTCGGAATGATTCTGCTCTTTTTCGCCTTGCTGCCCTTGTCACGGGAGCCGGAGCAGAACTTCGCGATATCCTGTCTGCTTTACGGATTACTGACCTTCTGCCAGACATGTTTCGAGCCGATGGAGCCGTCGCCGCGCGGCCGGAGAGAATCAAGCCCATTTCTTTTTCTCTTCCGGACCGGCGCATATCCGGGCTTTCTGTACGGGGCGTTTTTTGTGCTTGTATCCCTCGTTTTTGCCGTCTGGAACACCGAGAATTCCCTGATTGCTACCGGCGGCTGTTTACTGTTTTATGCCGCCGCTACACTTCTGCTGCGCCAGTGGCTGCCCAAAATCCCGGGGCTGCTGCTTGGAATATGCGTCATTGCGGCTTCCGGTCTGCTGGCGTCAATCGCCCAGCTGTCGGGTCTGCCTTTCACGTTCATGACTCCGAGCACCTGGAACAGCACCTGTTCCTTTGAAGTGCAGCTGCTGGGCTGTCTCACTCCGCTTCCGCTCCTGCTGATTCATCCGCTCCTCAAACGCAAAAAGTCCTGAAAAAATTCCCTTCACGGTTGATTTCAGCCGCTCTTCGTGTATAGTTCCGGTGAAGGGAATACAGCATGGACAAAATATTACAGCATTTCTGCGGGTATCTGCTCATGGAGCGCGGGCTGAGCGAAAACTCCATTGCAGCGTACCGCTCCGATCTGGAGGATTTCTCCGACTGGCTGAAAGAACAGGGCAAAAACTCTTATTCCGAGGTCTCGCGCGACGACATCATCGACTTTCTCGGCGCGCGCAAGGAACAGGAAATGGAGCCATCAAGCCTCGCGCGGAGACTCGTCGCAATCAAAGTCTTCTTCCGCTATCTCGCACAGGAAAAATTCATTCCGGACAACATCACCTCCGTTATGGATTCCCCGAAACTCGGACGCATTCTGCCCGAATTCATCACGGCGGTCGAAGTCGACGCCCTCATGAACGTGTGGTCCCTTGAAGACCGCGATTTCCTCGCCATCCGCAATCGCGCGATTCTCGAACTCATGTACGCATGCGGGCTGCGCGTATCCGAAGTTGCCGCCCTGAACGTCTCCTCCGTCAACCTCGACGACCGGGTGATCCGCGTCGTCGGAAAAGGTTCGAAGGAACGGATCGTGCCCGTCGGTCACCTCGCGCTCAGAGCGCTCGGACGCTATCTGAAGGAGGCGCGTCCGTATCTGCTGAAATCGCCCGATGAACCGACCCTGTTTCTCTCGCGTCTCGGACGGCGGCTCGACCGCGAACGCATCTGGGGAATCATCAAGGAGACCGCGCGGCTCGCGGGAATCACCAAGAACGTTCATCCGCACACGCTGCGCCATTCGTTCGCAAGTCATCTGCTCGAAAACGGCGCGGATCTGCGCGTCATCCAGGAGATGCTCGGACACGCCGACATCGCAACCACACAGATTTATACGCACATCGACCAGCGCCGCCTGCTCGAAGTGCAGCGCAAATTTCACCCGAGGGCATAAAATGAACCGAACAAAAGTCGCGATTCTCTGGATTCTGATTGCAACCTTCATCATGGGCGGAATCTGGTATTTCAAAAAACAAGAGACAAACCGTTTCCGCCGCGAAACATTCTCGTTCCCGATCATGAGCACCCGCGCTTCCGTGACGCTGATCGACACAGATCCTGATGAAATCGAACGCGCATTCCGCCTGGCTCGCGAAGCGATGGAACGCGTCGTCGCCGTCTGCAACTACTTCGACCCGTCAAGCGAACTCGCGCGGCTCAACGCGTCCGCGGACAAAACCCCGTTTGTCTGCTCCCCCGAACTCTGGGAGATTCTCCGGGAAACCCGACGATTTCACCGGCTTTCCGAAGGGGCGTTCGACCCGACGATCCGCCCCCTGATGCGCGTCTGGGGGTTCCACCGCAAACGCCTCACGCTCCCCTCCGATGCGGAAATCGCAGAAGCGAAAAAAATCTGCGGATTCGACAAAATCCGCTTTGACGACGATGCGCGGAGCGTCTTCTTCACCGTCCCGGGAATGTCGATTGATCTCGGCGGCATCGCGAAGGGCTGGGCCGTCGACAAGGCCGCCGAAGCGGTGCTGAACCGGACAGCCGTCCGGCGCGGCTGGATTGATCTCGGCGGCAACATGCGCTGTCTGCCGCTTCCGCCGCCGGGCGCGGAAACCTGCCGGATCGGCGTGCGCGATCCGAAAAACGGAGAACGCAACATCGCCGTCGTTCCGGTCCTCAATGAAAGCGTGGCGACAAGCGGCGATTACGAACGCTATGTTGTAATCGAGGGGAAACGCCATACGCACATCATCAACCCGAAAACGGGGCGTCCGGTCAGCGGAACTCTTTCGGCAACCGTGGTCACGCCGCGCGGTGTGGATTCGGATGCGCTCTCGACATCACTCTTCATCAACGGTCCCGCATTCGCGGAAAAACTTCCGGAGGCACGGACGCTTCTGATCGACGCGGAGGGAAAAATTCACACGCACGTTCCATCCGGCGCGCCGTTTCAGCTTCTGCCGAGCTCCGATTTGTAAAGCAGTTCGCAGGAATCCGGATCGGGAAGCGAATAGACGGAAAGCAGATTCAATGTAAACGGCTCTTTCGGAGCCTGAAGGAAGAAAAGCTCAAAAAACTCCTCGACGCTCTTCGGCGGCTTGCGGAGTTTGAGCGTACAGTGCGGACGGTACGGGTACGGCGACGGTTCGAAACGGATTCCGCTCTCCGCTATGATCCCCTGCGCATTCCGGAACGGTTCGGGGTCCTTCACGTCAAGAAAGTAAATATCGGTGTTCTCGAACCGCTGAACGTCGCCGAATTCAGCCGAAAACGGTTCGATTTTCTTCACGGCTTCATCCAGAAGGGCGGAAATTTCCCGCAGAGACTGTCCTTTTGAAATCAGCCCCGTTCCGCAGGAACCCGTCAGGGTGATTTCCGCGGGGAGACGCGACCGCTCCTCATCAAAACGCTGCCGCACCAGCTTGATCCATTCCGCCATCGGAGACGGAATGTCAAGCACGATATAGGCGGGCGATTCAATGAGCTCTTCCATGCGTCACCCCTTGTTGAGCGATTGGAGCGAATGACGGATGATGTTTTCCACCGATCGCTCCTTTTCGGGAAGAGAAGCGGCGACGTCGATGACGCACTTCTGGATTTTCGCGCGCTGGAAACCGAGTTTTTCGAGCGCCATAATCGCGTCTTCCGTGTTGCGGTCGATTGCGGCGGGCGCCGCTCCGGAGGCTCCGGCGGCGTACTCGGCGGAGGGGTCTATGTCGCGGATTTTGTCGCGCAGTTCCACAACCATGCGCTCCGCGGACTTGGGACCGACTCCGTTGATTTTCTTCAGCGAACGGATATCCGCCGAGAGGATCGCCTGGCAGAATGACGGGATATTCAGACTGCTCAGAATGTTCAGCGCCGTTTTTGCGCCGATTCCGTTCACGGTGCAGAGCAGCCGGAAGATCTTCAGTTCGCGCTGCGTGGCAAAGCCGTACAGGCTCATGTCATCCTCGCGGACGATGAGCACAGTGTGCAGAACCGCCTCGTTTCCCGGCGGCGGAAGCTTGTCGTAGGTGCAAAGCGGGATGTTGACGCTGTAGCCTACTCCCGCGCACTCAATCAGCGCCTCCGTGAAGGATGATTCGATCAGGATTCCTCTCAGACGCGAAATCATGATTCACTTCTCCGGCTCGACAATATCCATCGAAATATCGGCGGATTTGACCGAGTGGGTCAGCGCGCCGGAAGAGATGAAATCGACGCCCGTCGCGGCGACTTCGGGGATGCGGGCGAGAGTCATGTTCCCGCTCGCTTCCAGCTTCGCGCGGTGTGCCGTCATGCGGACCGCTTCCGCCATGTCCGCCGTGGACATGTTGTCGAGAAGGATGTATTCCGCCTTCGATTCGAGCGCTTCGGGAAGCTCGGCCAGGGAGTCGATTTCAACTTCAACCTCAAGATCCGGATAGAGCTTGCGGGCGTTCGCGACGGAGCGCAGAATGCCGCCCGTTCCGCCGAGCCCGGCGAGCTCGCGGTGGTTGTCCTTGATCATGATGCGGTCATAAAGCCCGATGCGGTGATTCGATGCGCCGCCGGCCGCGACCGCGTATTTTTCCAGATTGCGGTACCCAGGCGTGGTCTTGCGGGTGTCGAGAATCGCGCACTTCCCGCCGGCCGCCTGCTGGTATTTGTGCGCCGCGGTCGCAACGCCGCAGAGCCGCTGCACAAAGTTCAGCGCGGTGCGTTCCCCTGTCAGGAGCGAACGCGCAGGACCGTGCAGTTTCGCCATGACGGTTCCCTTCGGACAGAAATCACCCTCGTTCACAAGGGATTTCCATTCGATCTTCGGGTCTACGGTCTTCATCAGACGCTCCGCAACGCAGAGCCCCGCACAGACACAGTCCTCCTTCGCGAGGAAAACGGCGTCGACGACGAGGTCTTCGCCGATCACGGAAATGGTGGTGGTGTCACCCCGTCCGCCAAGATCTTCGTCAAGCGCCATACGGATGAGCGCATCCACGCGCTCCCAGTCGATTTTAGGCAGAGTTTTCATTGATGTTTCTCCTGCTGGTACATTCTTGAAATCGGTTTGATCGCAACGGCTTTCCCGCTCATGAGTTCATAGGAAACGACCGCGCCGTCGAGACGGATGTTTTTTTCGCAGACGGGAAGCCGCTGGGGCATTCCCGTGCGGAATTTGCGGACAACAGATTCGATTTCGCGTCCAAGAATGGAGTCGTTCGCGCCGACCATTCCGGCGTCGGTCAGGAATGCGGTTCCGTTCGGCAGAACGCGGGCGTCGTTGGTCTGCACATGCGTGTGCGTCCCGATAACGGCGGTGACTTTGCCGTCAAGCATCCACGCCATCGCGGCCTTCTCGCTCGTCGCCTCCGCATGAATGTCCACGACAACGCATTTGCAGGTCAGCGGAATCTGCTTGAGAATATTTTCTACCGTTTCAAACGGGCAGTATGCGGAATCCTTCATGAACACTTTTCCTATCAGGGAGATCACGGCGACTTCGCCGCCCGCAGGATTTTTGAGCCTGCGCCATCCGGCTCCGGGCTGGAGACAGGAGAAATTCGCGGGACGCACCAGATTCGGGACGTCGCGGATTTCCTGCTCGAAAGTTTTCTGATCCCACGTGTGGTCGCCGGAAGTGAACATATCGACTCCGGACATTTCCTTGAGACACGCCGCCGTCATGCCGGAACCGTTTGCGCAGTTTTCCGCGTTGGCGATAACGAACTGGCAGTTGAATTCCCGTTTCAAATCCGGCACGAGGTCGCGCACCGCGCAGCGCCCGCCCTTCCCGACGACGTCTCCGAGGAACAGCAGATTGAGAACTGGTCCGCTCATTCAAAAAATCCTTCCCGTTTGTTGCAATCCATGCAAAGCTGTTGTATATTTCCTGGAAATATAACCGTTCAACGGGCATTCTGCAAATCGAAAGGGAAAAAATGAAAAAATTTGCGGCTCCGCTGCTGAAACTTCTGATTGCCGCCGCAATCGTCGCGTTCCTCGTTACGCGCAATTCGGACGGGCTTCTGGCCGCATTCCGCGCAATTCACCCGGGCTGGCTCGCCGCGGCGTTTGTCCTTTACGGAATTCACATCTGGGCAAACGCATGGCGCTGGCACCTGCTGCTCCGCGTACGCGGAATCGACTGCTCGATGGCGGAAGCTTTTTCGCTGACCATGCAGTCCTTCTTCTTTTCGCTGGTGATTCCCGGCGGCGCAATCGGCGGCGACTTGGTCCGCATCGGCTTTCTGACCGCGCGCGTCCCGAAAGAACAGAAATTTGTGGGAGCGTTCACGATTCTGATGGACCGTTTCACCGGCATGATCGGCATTTTTCTGATGGCGCTTGTCATGCTCCCGCTCTGTCTGAGCTTTCTGGACATGGGTTCGGGCGTGATGCGCGCGCTGATCTGGCTCCTGCTCGGAGGAAGTGTCTGCGGGTTGCTCGCCGCAGTTGTCGTCTTCTGGCATCACCTTCTTGAGAAAATCGCGCTTTACCGTGCGCTCCAGTCGTTTGCCGACCGCATGACGCACGGTCTCTTCACGAAAGTTTCAGATGCGATTGACTCTTACCGGGAGAACCGGAAGGAAATCATCATCTGCATTGCCGCCAGCATGATTCTGGTCAATGCGGTGCTTGGAGTCGCCGGATTTTTTGTCGCGCACGGCGTCGACGCCTCCTGGAACAGAGCCGGAATAACGATTGAAGCGATCACTCTCGGAAACATCGCCGGCCTGCTCCCGCTCACGCCGTCCGGCGTCGGTGCGCGCGACTTCATGGTGAAGAACATTCTGGAATCTTCCGGCATGGACGCCCGACAGGCCCTCGCCACCGCTCTCTCGTTTACGATGATCATCATCGCCTTCAATCTCCTCGGCGGACTCTTTTTCGTGTTCGACAAACACAAAAAACAACCGGATTCCTGAGTTCAACACCCCTCCGGTCTCTACCGAAACACTAAAGCCAGCTCAGCCGGTCGATCCTTGAAAATGATTTTTTCTTCACCGTTTATTTGGACTTTCAAATAAAACTTGCC
>URNE01000131.1 GCA_900549045.1 uncultured bacterium
TCCGAAAGGAGCATTCAAATGCAGATTTCTCTTAACTGGCTTTCCGATTACATCTCGCTCAACTCCTCGCCGGAAGAACTGGCGGCGACCCTGACCCGCGCAGGACTCGAAGTCGAAGAAATCATCTCGACCGCAACCGTCCCGCAGGGCGTTCTCACCGCAAAGATCCTCTCCCGCGAAAAACATCCGAACTCCGACCACCTTTCCATCTGCAAAGTCGATCCTGGCACAGGTGAACCGCTCCAGATCGTCTGCGGCGCTCCGAACTGCGACGCCGGAAACATCGTCCCGCTCGCAACCATCGGAACGACCTTCAAAGATCCCGAAGGCGGCAAGGATTTCACCATCGGAAAAGGCAAACTCCGCGGCGTCGAATCCTTCGGCATGATGTGCAGCGCACGCGAACTCGGACTCAGCAGCGACCATGACGGTCTGATGATTCTCCCCGCCGACACTCCGCTCGGCCAGTCCGTCGCCGACATGTTCAAGGGTGACACGGTCTATTCGCTCGAACTTACGCAGAACCGTCCCGACTGGCTCTCTCACTGGGGCGTTGCGCGCGACGTTTACGCGCTCCAGGGCGGCGAACTCAAGTTTCCCGCAATCGACCTTCCGGAAGCGCATGTTTCCGAAGATTTCTCCAGCCTCGTCAAGGTTGAAGCCCCCGATCTCTGCCCGAAATACACCGCGCGCGTCATCCGCGGCGTCACGGTCAAAGAAAGTCCGGAATGGATGCGGAAGCGGCTTGAAGCAGTCGGAATCCGCGCAATCAACAACATCGTCGACATCACCAACTACGTGATGCTGGAACTCGGTCTCCCGCTGCATGTCTTCGACCGCGCACTTCTCAAAGAAGGCCGCATCGTAGTCCGCCGCGCCGCGGCAAACGAATCCATCACCGCGCTCGACGGCAAAAAGTATGAGCTCAATCCCGACATGCTCGTCATCGCCGACGCGGAAAAACCGGTCGCCATCGCGGGCGTCATGGGCGGCGAATACAGCGGCGTCCTCGATTCCACCAAAGACGTCGTCATCGAAGCGGCGTTCTTCAACAAAACGAGCGTCCGCATGACCTCCGCCAAACTCAATCTCTCCTCCGAAGCCTCTCACCGCTACGAACGCGGCGCCGATATCGGCATGGTTGAGAAGGCAAGCGCTCGCGCCGCGGCTCTGATCCTCGAACTTGCCGGCGGCGAACTGGTTTCCGACCTTGTCTCCGTCGCGGAACCGCAGCCCGCACAGCCCCGCATCCTCTGCCGCTATGCACGAATCCGCAGCCTGCTCGGAATGGACGTTTCGGATCTCGAAATCTCCACAATCTTCTCGAAACTCGGCATGGAAGTCGAACCGGTCAACGCAGAATCCTGCTATGTGATTCCGCCGACCTACCGCGCCGACGTCCTCGAAGAAGCCGACCTTGCGGAAGAAGTGGCGCGCATCCACGGACTCGACAATATCCCCGATGTTCCCGTCCGCGCCGTCAAATGCGCCGATTTCTCCGCCGATACCTTCGCTCCGGTCGCGGCCGTGCGCGACGCACTCGTCAGCACCGGGCTTTATGAATGTCTCGGAACCAGCATGATCGATGAAAAGACCGCGCTGCTTGATTATGATTTCACGAAAGAGGATCTTGTTGCCCCGATCAATCCGATCAGCCTCGATCTTGCAATCATGCGGCCCTCGCTGCTCGGCGGAATGCTCGCGACCGTCAAGCGCAACGTCTCCCGCAAGAACACAAACCTCGCGCTCTTTGAAATCGGAAACTGCTTCTGCAAAAATCCGGAAAAATATCCGGAAGAACGCGGCGAAGTCGTTATCGCCCTCACCGGACAGCGCCATCCGGAACGTTTCTCAAAGGAACGCACCGAACTCTATGATTTCTTTGATCTGAAAGGACTCATCGAAACCTTCCTTGAAGAACGCGGCAATCCGAACTACACGATCAAGCCGTGCGACGACAAGCGTTTTGCCAAAGGCGAATGTGCCGAGCTCGTGCTCGACGGCAAACGCGCCGGCGTTTTCGGCAGAATCCACGCTTCCCTCGTCAAGGGCATGCGTCTCCAGACACCGCTCTATATGGCTGTCTTCCAGCTGGCGAACCTGCTGACAGCCTCCAGAAAGCCGGTCTACTATAAGCCGATCTCGCAGTTCCCGTCCACCACACGCGACGTGGCGTTTCTTGCGCCCGCCGACATGGAGAACGAGAAAGTCGTCACCTTCATCAAACGCGCCAAAGTACCGAACCTTGTCGACGTCCAGCTCTTCGATATCTTCACGAACGAGTCGATGAACGGCAAGAAGAGCATGGCCTACTCGCTGACCTTCCGCAGCCAGGAACGCACACTCACCGATGATGAAGTCAACAAAGCACATGAAAAACTCCGCGCGAAACTGGAACACGGTCTCGGCGTGGAACTGCGCTGAGGAATAATGTGAAGAAGCCCGGAAAAGGACTTGTCCTGACCCTGAACCTGGCGCTGCCGGGCCTGGGGCAGATCGTTTCCGGGCGCTGGCTCGCGGGCGGCGTCATGATGCTGCTCGCTGTCGCATTCTTCCTTCTCGGCGTCTACTTTGTCTTTGCGCCGCTGTTCGCCATGATCCGGGAACTCATTGACGATCCCGGCAGTGCGGCGGAATACAAGATCAACCTCGTAAACGTTTTCGCCAGCTTCGGACTCCTTGCCCTTGTCTGGATCATCTGCATCGCGGACGGCCTCCGGAGCGGCGGCAAAAATAAGGAACATGACCATGAGTGAACAGCAGACTCAGACAAATACGCTGCCGTCCATCGCTTTCTTCTTCAGACTAAACTTCTTCAAATCCTCGCTTTTCAATTCCATTCTCAAAAAACGCCAGGCGATCGTCCACTTCGACAGCGGAGTGACCCGCGACCGCGTCTCCTCGACCGGAGTCGCAAACGGCCGCCGTTTCCGCCTCGTCGACACCGGCGGTCTCGGCATGGGAAAAGGTGAAAAACGCGGCGTCGATTTCTGGGATCAGTCCATTGAAAAACAGGTCGAAGTCGCCATTGCCGACGCCGACGTCATATTCTTCGTCGTCGACGTCACCAGCGGTCTGACCGGGCTCGACGAGGAAGTCGCCCTGCGCCTCCGTTCCACAGGGAAACCCGTCATCCTCGTCATCAACAAAGTCGACGGCGACATTGCGACTCCGCACATCCACGAATTCGACCGCCTCGGCTTCCAGCAGATCTTTGAAGTCTCCTCGCTCCACCGCCGCGGCATCCCCGCACTGATGAGCGAAGCTCTGCGCGACTTCGATGTCTCCGCCCCGGAACACTCCCTGCCCCGACTCAAAATCGCGGTGCTCGGCAGACCGAACGTCGGCAAATCCTCGCTCGTCAACAAGCTCCTCGGAGAAGAACGCGTCATCGTCAGCGACGTCGCCGGAACCACCCGCGACTCCATCGACGTGGAATTCACCCTCAACTGCGGCGATGAACAGGTTCCCGCGCTTCTCGTCGACACCGCCGGACTGCGCAAGCGTTCCAAAGTCGACGGAGCCGTGGAACGTTACAGCTCCATGCGCGCGGAAGAAACGCTCAAGAACAGCGACATCATTCTGTTTGTGATTGAATCCAGCCAGACCGGCGCGACCTCGCAGGACAAGACGATCGCCCGCATGATCGTCGACTCCGGAAAGCCCGTCGTCATCGTCTCGAACAAGTGGGATGAATGCTCCGGACTCAAAATGAAAAATGTGCTGGAAGAGATCCGCTACACTCTCCCGCACATGTCGTTCGCGCCCGTCGTATTCACTTGCGCGAAAACGGGTTACAACTTCCAGGAGCTCTACCAGGTCATCGCCGAACTGCGCGCCCAGATGGCGATCCGCATCTCCACGGCAATGGTCAACCGCGTGCTCGAAGACGCGTTTGAGAAAACCTCGCCGCAGGTCATCGGCACAAAGCCGTTCAAGGTCTACTACGGAACCATGATCGCGAACCCGCCGCCGACCTTCCAGCTGTTCGTCAACGACCCGAAACTCTGTCCGGACAACTACAAGGTCTATCTCGAAAAGTACATCACAAAAGCGTTCGCGTTCTCCGGACTCCCCGTCCGCCTTGAATTCAAGGAACGCAAACGCCGCGAACTCGTCTTCCCGAAAGTCGACAAACGCAAGGGCAAAAAGAACCAGCGCATCCGCCCCTACCGCGTCGACCGTCCCGAAGAGGATGAAGACTGATGCGCAACGACTGGCTCGCTGCCGCCGATGAAGCTCTGGTGCGCGACTGCACGCTCGACTTTCACAAGGCGTCCGGCAACGGCGGACAGAAGGTCAACAAGACCTCGTCCGCCGTGCGCCTGACCCATGCCCCGAGCGGCATCACGGTCTCCTGCGCCGAAAGCCGGAGCCAGCACGAAAACCGCCGCCTGGCGCTGAAAATGCTCCGCATGAAGATCGCGCTCACAATCCGTTCGGAAGCCGATCCGGCCTTCCGGATCGGCGAGCCGGTCACCTCGCTGAAGAACGACGCCTACCCGCTCTTCACAGCCAAACTGCTCGACACCTTTTCCGCCCACGGCTGCGACCTAAAAGGAACCGCGCTGATGCTGAACGTCAGCGCATCCAAACTCACAAAGATCCTGTACCGCGATTCCGCGCTCTGGATCGAAGCAAACAACATGCGGAACGCGCACGCTCTCCCGCCGCTCCGTCCTCCGCAAAGGTGAAAAATGAAAGCCGGAATCCGTTTCGAACTTGATGCACGCTCCCTTCCCGCAAACGCGGACGAAGTTCTCACACCGCATGTCGCAACCGCCTGCGGCGTTTCCGCCTCCGATATTCTCGGCTATAAAATCACTAAACGGAGTCTGGACGCCCGCAAAAAACCGCTCGTGAAAATTCTCTATCAGATCACGGCGGAAATCCGCGACGGGGTTCTCCCGAAACGGAATCCGGGACCCGTTGAACCGGCTCCGGCTCCGCTGATCCCCGAAAACAAATCGAAACTGAAACATCCGCTCGTCATCGGCGCGGGTCCGGCAGGACTCTTCGCCGCCCTCATTCTCGCCGAAGCCGGAGCGGAACCCGTCATCCTCGAACGCGGACGCGACGTTGTCCGACGCAAGGAGGATGTCGATGCCCTCTTCGCCTCGCGCACCCTCAATCCCGAAAGCAACCTGCTTTTCGGCGAAGGAGGCGCGGGAACCTGGTCGGACGGCAAACTCTACACCCGCGTCCGCGACCCGCGCGGCGCATACGTTCTGAACGAATTTGTCCGCGCGGGAGCCCAACCGGAAATTCTTTATTACGCGCACCCGCATATCGGCTCGGACCGTCTCCCTGCCGTGATCGCAGCAATCCGCGAACGGATCATCTCGCTCGGCGGAAAATTCCTCTGGAATTCCAGAGTGGAACGGATCGAAGGCGGAAACCGCTTCCGCGCCGTGCATCTTGCGGACGGAACGCGCATCGAAGCTCCCGCCGCGCTCATTGCATGCGGACACAGCGCAAGACCGCTCATCGAAGCGCTCTCAAAGCTGATCGCATTCCAGATGAAAGGCTTCCAGCTCGGCTGCCGCATTGAACATCCGCAGTCGTTCATCAACCGCATCCAGTACGGCATGGAAACTCCATGCCCCGCGCTCGGAGCGGCGGAGTACCTGTTCTCCACACACGGAACCGACGCCATCCCGGGCGCGACAAGTTTCTGCATGTGTCCCGGCGGCGAAATCATTCCCGCAACCTGTGAAGAGGGAACGCTCGCGACAAACGGCATGAGCGAATCCGCGCGCAGCGGAAAATTTGCAAATTCCGCAATCGTTTCAACCCTCCGCCCCGAACTCTTTGCCGCTCCGGCGGAAGCGTTCGCATTTCTGCGCGGACTCGAAGCCTCGCTCTTTGAAAAAGGCGGCGGAAACTACACATGCCCGGCTCAGAATGCACACGACTTCCTTGAGTGCAAGTCCGGACGCCTCCCGCATGAATCCAGCTATCGTCTCGGTCTGCGCCAGTCGAGACTGGACAATCTCGTTCCGGAACCGACCCGCTCCGCTCTTGCAAACGCCCTGCGCAGATTCGACCGTCTCGCTCCGGGCTTCATCCGCCACGGATTGCTCGTCGGAATGGAAACCCGCGTATCAAGCCCGGTCCGTTTCCTGCGCGACCCGGAGACGCTCGCCAGTTCGATGCCCGGACTCTGGCTCGGCGGCGAAGGCGGCGGAATGGCGGGCGGCATCGTCTCCGCCGCAATCGACGGCATCCGTCTCGCGGAAAAAATGCTGACCGTCTGATGCCGATGCTCCCGACACAACCGGAAGAACAGCACGCAGTTCATCTGCCCGACCCCTGGCTCTGGTTTCAGGCGCTGCGCTACACCGCCCCCTACCAGACTTCAATGCACCGTCACCCGGCGTGGCAGCTGACCGCATCGCTGGAAGGGGAATTCCGCTTCCGTACGGAAAAAACGACCATGCATATCCGTCCGGGTGAATGGATCCTCATGGCGCCAGGTCTCCGCCACGACGCCGGCAGCGATTCGCAAACGGCCTCCGCCATTCAGATCTTCTTCCGTCATTTTCCCGCGGACCTCATGCCGGAGTTCGCCGGACGTTTCAATCTCCAGCGCAAAATCGCACTGACCGGAAGCATGAATTTGGAAACTCTCCGTCACATCCGGTCCGCCTTCATGCAGCATACGAAACCCGATGCGGCTTACTGCAGAACATGGAGCTGCACACTGG